>JBDHSY010000011.1:0-17767 GCA_039808405.1 Xanthobacteraceae bacterium | reverse complement strand
TGATTATCACCGGCCGGCGAGCCTCGCCGAGGCGGTCCACTTGATGGCGACGCTGGGCGAGGACGCGCGCGCGCTCGCCGGTGGCCACAGCCTGATCCCGATGATGAAGCTGCGGCTGGCGACGCCCGCGCATCTCATCGACCTCGGCGGTATCGATGCACTCAAGGGCATCCGCTGCGACGGCGATCAAATCGTCATCGGCGCCACCACCACCCAGCACGACCTGCTGGCCTCCACCCTGATCGCCGAAACGCTGCCGGTGTTGCACGAGGCGGCGGCGCTGATCGCCGATCCGCAGGTGCGCTACATGGGCACCGTCGGCGGCAACGTCGCCAACGGCGATCCCGGTAACGATATGCCGGCGGCGATGATGGCACTCAGTGCCACCTACCGGCTGGAAGGCGAAGGCGGCGGCCGCGAGGTCCCGGCCACGGAGTTCTATCAGGGCGCCTATTTCACCGCGCTGGACCCCGGCGAGCTTCTGACCGCCATCGCGATCCCGGTGCCGCCGGACGGCCACGGCTCGGCCTACGAGAAACTCAAGCGCAAGGTCGGCGACTACGCCACCGCCGCCGCAGCCGCCGTGCTGACGATGCAAGGCGGGCGGGTCGCGACCTGCCGCATCGGCCTGACCAATCTTGCCGAGGCGCCGCTCCTTGCCGAGGCGGCCGCGCAAGCCGTGATCGGCACCGACCTCGACGCCGCCGCGCTGCAGCGCGCCGCCGCCGCCGCGATGGCCATCATGCAGCCGGCCGCCGATGGCCGCGGCTCGCCGGACTACCGCCGCCACGTCGGCGGCATCATGGTGCAGCGGGCGCTGAAGCGCGCCGCGGCCCGCGCCGGCTGATCGGAGAGAACCATGGCAAAAACCCACGTCACCATGACCGTCAACGGCGCCGAGGTCGAGGGCCTCGTCGAGCCGCGCACGCTGCTCGTGCATTTCATCCGCGAGAATTTGCAGATGACCGGCACCCATATCGGCTGCGACACCACCCATTGCGGCGCCTGCACCGTCGATCTCGACGGCATGTCGGTGAAAAGCTGCACGGTGTTCGCGGTGCAGGCCGACGGCGCCGAGATCACCACCATCGAGGGCATGGCGAACGCCGACGGCACGCTGTCGGCGCTCCAGGAGGGCTTTCGCATGATGCACGGCTTGCAGTGCGGCTTCTGCACGCCGGGCATGATCGTGCGCGCCCACCGGCTGTTGCAGGAAAACCCCAGCCCGACCGAGGAAGAGATCCGCGCCGGCATCGCCGGCAACCTGTGCCGCTGCACCGGCTACCAGAACATCGTCAAGGCGATCCAGTACGCCGCCGCCAAGCAGAATGGCGTCGAATTCAAGGAGGCCGCGGAATGAACGACTTAACTCCCACGCGGGAAGAGCGCGAGGCCCGCCTTGAAGGCATGGGCTGCAAGAGGAAGCGCGTCGAGGACATCCGCTTCACGCAAGGCAAGGGCAATTACGTCGACGACGTCAAGCTGCCCGGCATGCTGCACGGCGACTTCGTGCGCTCGCCGCACGCGCACGCCCGCGTGAAAGCCATCCACACCGAGGCGGCGCTGAAAGTGCCCGGCGTGCTCGCGGTCATCACCGCCGAGACGCTGAAGACCGTCAACCTCGCCTGGATGCCGACGCTGGCCGGCGACGTGCAGATGGTGCTGGCCGACGGCAAGGTGCTGTTCCAGAACCAGGAGGTGGCCTTCGTCGTCGCCACCGACCGCTATGCCGCGGACGATGGCATCAACGCCGTCGAGGTCGAGTACGAGCCGCTGCCGCCGCTGGTCGATCCGTTCAAGGCGATGGCGCCGGATGCGCCGGTGCTGCGCGAGGACATCAAGGACAAGAGCGACGGCGCGCATGGCCCGCGCAAGCACTATAACCACATCTTCGAGTGGACGGTCGGCGACAAGGAGTTGACCGACGCCGCGTTCAGGAGCGCGGAGGTGACGATCAAGGAGTTGCTCTCCTATCAGCGCGTGCACCCCTCCCCGCTGGAAACCTGCCAGTGCGTCTGCTCGTTCGACAAGATCAAGGGCGAACTGACCATCTGGGGCACCTTTCAGGCGCCGCACGTCATCCGCACGGTGGTGGCGCTGATCGCGAAACTGCCGGAGCAGAAGATTCATGTGATCTCGCCTGATATCGGCGGCGGCTTCGGCAACAAGGTCGGCGCCTATCCGGGCTACATCTGCGCCGCTGTCGCCTCCATCGTCACCGGCAAGCCGGTGAAGTGGGTCGAGGACCGCATGGAGAACCTGACCACCACCTCGTTTGCCCGCGACTACCACATGACCACGGAAATCGCGGCCACAAAGGACGGCAAGGTGACGGGCCTGCGCGTGCATGTGCTGGCCGACCACGGCGCGTTCGACGCCTGCGCCGATCCCTCGAAATGGCCGGCGGGATTCTTCAACATCGTCACCGGCTCCTACGACTTCCCGACCGCCCATCTTTCCGTCGATGGCGTCTATACCAACAAGGCGCCGGGCGGCGTCGCCTACCGCTGCTCGTTCCGCGTCACGGAAGCCGCCTACTGCATCGAACGCGGGATGGATATTCTGGCGCAGAAGCTGAACATGGACCCGGCCGAGCTGCGGCTGAAGAACTTCGTCAGGCCGGAGCAGTTTCCGTATCACTCGGCGCTCGGCTGGGAGTACGATTCCGGCGACTACCACACCGCCATGAACAAGGCGATGGAGACGGTGGACTACGCCGGGCTGCGCCGCGAGCAGGCGGCCAGGCGCGACGCGTTCAAGCGCGGCGAGACGCGCGAGATCATGGGCATCGGCGTGTCGTTCTTCACCGAGATCGTCGGCGCCGGCCCGTCGAAGAACTGCGATATTCTCGGCATCGCCATGTTCGACTCCTGCGAAATCCGCCTGCACCCGACCGGGGCCGGCATCGCGCGCATGGGCACCAAGAGCCAGGGCCAGGGCCACGAGACGACGTGGGCGCAGATCATCGCCACCGAGATCGGCATTCCCGCCGACAACATCATGGTCGAGGAAGGCAACACCGACACCGCCCCTTACGGGCTCGGCACCTACGGCTCGCGCTCGACGCCGGTGGCGGGAGCGGCGATCGCCATGGCCGCGCGCAAGATCAAGGCCAAGGCGCAGATGATCGCCGCCTACAAGCTCGAAGTCCACGAGGACGACCTCGAATGGGATATCGACGGCTTTCGGGTCAAGGGCCTGCCGGAAAAATTCCTCGGCATGAAGGATATCTGCTGGCTGGCCTACAACTCGCCGCCCCCGGGCATGGAGCCGGGGCTCGAGGCGGTGAGCTACTACGACCCGCCGAACATGACCTATCCGTTCGGCGCCTATATCTGCGTGATGGATATCGACGTCGATACCGGCGTCTACAAGGTGCGGCGCTTTTACGCGCTCGACGACTGCGGCACCCGCATTAACCCGATGATCATCGAGGGGCAGGTGCATGGCGGCCTGACCGAAGCCTTCGCCATCGCGATGGGGCAGGAAATCCACTACGACGAGGCGGGCAACGTGCTCGGCGGCTCGTTCATGGATTTCTTCCTGCCGACGGCCGTGGAGACGCCACACTGGGAGACCGACTTCACCGTGACGCCGTCGCCGCATCATCCGATCGGCGCCAAGGGCGTCGGCGAAAGCCCGAATGTCGGCGGCGTGCCGGCGTTTTCCAATGCCGTCAACGACGCCTTCTCGTTCCTCGGCAGCGTCCATATCCAGATGCCGCACGACTTCTGGCGCAACTGGCAGGCGGCGAAGGCGCTGGGCCTCATCAGGGAGCCGGCGGCCGCGTGACCATGACACGGGACGAGATCGCCGAACGTCTGGCCGCCGTCGGCTATATCGCCGACGCGGAGCTCGCAACCGCGCTCTCGCTGATGCAGATGCTGCGGCGCCCGCTGCTGCTCGAAGGCGAAGCGGGCGTCGGCAAGACCGAGGTGGCGAAGGCGCTGGCCGCGCTGCACAAGGCCGAACTGATCCGCCTGCAATGCTACGAGGGCCTCGACCAGCCGGCGGCGCTTTACGAATGGAATTACCAGCGCCAGTTGCTGGCGATCCAGGCGCATCAGGGCCAAGGCGGCGCGGAGATCGAGGATCGTATCTTTTCGGAAAAGTACCTGCTGGAGCGGCCACTGCTCGCCGCGATCCGCCGCGCCGCGCCGCCGGTGCTGCTGATCGACGAGATCGACCGCGCCGACGACGAATTCGAGGCGTTTCTGCTCGAACTGTTGTCGGACTTCCAGGTGTCGATCCCCGAGCTCGGCACGATGGTGGCGACCTCCATCCCCTATGTCGTGCTGACCTCGAACGGCACGCGCGAACTGTCCGACGCGCTGCGCCGCCGCTGTCTTTACCACTATGTCGATTACCCCGACGTCGACCGCGAGGCGCGCATCATCCTGGCGCGCATCGCCGGCATCGGTACCTCGCTCGCCGTGCAGATCGCGCGCATGGTCGAGGGCGTGCGCAAGGAAGACCTGCGCAAGGTGCCGGGCGTCGCCGAAACGCTGGACTGGGCCGCGGCGCTGGTCGGTCTCGACGTGCGCGACCTGCACGAGGCGCCGGACGTCGTCCACGAGACGCTGATGTGCCTCATCAAGACCCGCGAGGACAAAGCCCGCCTGACGCCCGAAGTCACCGCAAGGCTGCTGGGAAAAGTGGCATGAGCGCGCAGACGCCATTCCGCGTCGAGAACTCCGGCGGCGGCCCGGACAGCCTGATCGCGCTGCGGCTGGCCGGCTTTCTCGCCACGCTGCGCGACAACGGTTTTGCGGTCGGCCCCCGCGAGGGCGAGGATGCGGGGCTGGTGATCGCCTCCGGCCATGCCCGCCATCCGGCGCTGTTGCGCTCGGCGTTCAAACACCTGTTCGCGAGCCGCAAGGCGGAGTGGGACCGGTTCGACGGCATCTTCGACGCCTTCTGGCTCGGCAAGCGGGTGCGCTCGCGGTCGGCGATCGCCGGCGCACAGAAGCCGGCCGACAGCCCCTCGCTCAAGAGCTTGCGGGACGGCCGCGCGGAGCATGGCGGCACGCAGGCGCTCGACCAGGCGCCCTCGCTCGACGATGCGCCCGACAGCGGCGGCGGCGAGGGACGCATGGAAGGCGCCTCGCGGGCCGAAAACCTCGCCGACGTCGATTTCCGCAAGCTCAACGATCCCGAGCAGGTCGCGCAGGCGCATGCGGCGGCGGCGCGGCTGGCCAAGGCCATGCGCACGCGGCTGACGCGGCGCGATCTCGCGCGCCATCGCGGCCCCCGGCTCGATCTCCGCCGCACCATCCATGCCAGTATCAGCCGCGGCGGCGTGCCGATCGAACTGATGCGGCGACGGCGCAAGGACAAGCCGCTGCGGCTCGTGGTGCTGCTCGACGCCTCCGGGTCGATGAGCCTCTACACCGGCGTGTTCGTCCGGTTCATCCACGGTGTGCTCGACGAGTTTCGCGAGGCCGAGGCGTTCCTGTTCCACACCCAGCTCGCGCATGTGTCGGACGCCATGGCCGAACGCGACCCGGCGCGCGCGCTCGACCGCCTCGCGATGATGGCGCAGGGCGCCGGCGGCGGCACCCGCATCGGGCTTTCGCTACAGACCTTCAACCGCTGGCACGCCGCCCGCGTCATCCATTCGCGCACCTGCGTGATGATCGTGTCCGACGGCTACGAGACCGGCGACGCAAAACTGCTCGGCCGCGAGATGGCGCAACTCGCCAGGCGCTGCCGCCGCATCGTCTGGCTCAACCCGATGATGGGCTGGGAGGGTTATGCGCCGGAAGCCGCCGGCATCAAGGCGGCGCTGCCGCACATTGATCTCTACGCGCCGGCGCACACGCTGAGAAGCTTGCAGGCGCTGGAGCCGTATCTGGCGAAATTGTAGGAGGCGATCATGACCGCGCACGTCGAAGTGATCGATCTCGTTGCGCAACTGAAGGCGACCGAGCAGCCGTTCGCGCTCGCCACCGTGGTTCGCACCGTCTCGGTGACCGCCGCCAAGGCCGGCGCCAAGGCGGTGATCCGCCCCGACGGCACCATCGTCGCCGGCTGGATCGGCGGCGGCTGCGCGCGCGGCGCGGTGCTCAAGGCGGCGCGGGAGGCGTTGGCCGACGGCGAGCCGCGCATGATCTCGGTGCAGCCGGAGAACCTGCTGGCCGAACTCGGGGTCAGGCCGGGCGAAAGCCGCGACGGCATCCGCTTTGCCAACAACATGTGCCCGAGCAAGGGCACCATGGATATTTTCGTGGAGCCGGTCCTGCCTCACCCCTCGCTGGTCATTCTCGGCGCCAGCCCGGTGGCGCTGTCGCTTGCGACGCAGGCGCGGGCGCTGGGCTATCATGTCACCGTCGCGGCGCCGTCGGCCGATTTCGTCGACACGCCCGACGCCGATGTGCGCATCGACGGCTTTGAGCCGGGCGACCTCGGCGAGGCGAAGCGTTTCGTCGTCGTCTCGACCCAGGGCAAGGGCGACGAGGCGGCGCTGAAGGCCGCGCTGACCATCGAGGCCGCCTACCACGCCTTTGTCGGCAGCCGCCGCAAGATGACGGCGCTGCGCGACAAGCTGATCGGCGCGGGCCTCGCGGCCACGGCGCTCGACCGCGTCAAGGCGCCGGCCGGCCTCGACCTCGGCGCCATCACGCCGGAGGAAATCGCGATGTCGATCCTTGCGGAGATCACGGCTGAGCGCCGGCGGGGCCAGCGCAATCCCGCCTCGCCTGCCGGGCACTGAGGATCGCACCGCGCGGATTTCACGACCCGCGGTTCCGCCGCCATCCATGCGGCGCTTGCGATAGATCAAGGCCGCGGCGCTCAGGTCATGATTTGAACGATTGGGGGCCAGGTCAGGAGGACACCATGCGTGCGCTGGTCTATCGCGGTCCCGGGCAAAAAGCCGTCGAGGAACGCCCCAAGCCCACCGTCCAGTCGCCCGGCGATGCCGTCGTGAAGATCGTCAAGACGACGATCTGCGGCACCGACCTGCACATCCTCAAGGGCGACGTGCCCACCTGCACGCCGGGGCGCATCCTCGGCCACGAAGGCGTCGGCATCGTCGAGGCCGTGGGGGCGGCGGTCACCGGCTTCAGGCCGGGCGACCGCGTGCTGATTTCCTGCATCTCGTCGTGCGGCAAATGCGACTATTGCCGCCGCGGCATGTATTCCCACTGCACGACCGGCGGCTGGATCCTCGGCAACGAGATCGACGGCACGCAGGCCGAATATGTCCGCACCCCGCACGCCGACACCAGCCTCTATCGGATTCCCGACGGCATCGACGAAGAGGCGCTGGTCATGCTCAGCGACATCCTGCCCACCGGCTTCGAGTGCGGCGTGCTGAACGGCAAGATCGCGCCCGGATCGAGCGTCGCCATCGTCGGCTCGGGTCCCATCGGTCTCGCGGCATTGCTGACGGCGCAGTTCTATTCGCCGGCACAGATCATCATGATCGATCTCGACGACAATCGCCTTGAGGTGGCGCGCGCCTTCGGGGCCACCGCCACCATCAACAGCGCGAACGAAAACGCAGCCGACAAGGTGAAATCGCTGACCGGCGGCCTTGGCGTGGATACCGCCATCGAGGCCGTCGGCGTGCCGGACACGTTTCTGCTTTGTCAGGA
Source organism: Xanthobacteraceae bacterium (assembly GCA_039808405.1). Lineage (GTDB taxonomy): Bacteria > Pseudomonadota > Alphaproteobacteria > Rhizobiales > Xanthobacteraceae > PRO6. Next base: position 10,169 of record JBDHSY010000011.1, on the reverse strand, counting down.
TATCGTCGCCGCCGGCGGCGTCATCGCCAATGTCGGGGTTCACGGCCACAAGGTCGACCTTCACCTCGAAAAATTGTGGGCGCAGAATATCGCGATCACGACGCGGCTGGTCGATACCGTGACCACGCCGATGCTTCTGAAAACCGTACAGGCGAAGAAAATCGATCCCTTGCGCCTGATCACGCATCGCTTCGGCTTCGACCGGATCATCGACGCCTACCAGACCTTCAGCGATGCGGCAAAGACCCGCGCGCTGAAAGTGATCATATCGGTCTAGCGAACGTCTGCTCGGCGATGCGCTGCAATCCGACGAAGGCCGGATCGGGGTGCACGATCACGCAGGACGAGATGGCGGCGGCGTAGGCCCGGAAGCGCCCCTTGGCTTCGAACCTCTCGCGGAACCGCGAGCCCGCCAGATACGTGCCGAGCCGGGGGGCAATGCCGCCGCCGATATAGACCCCGCCCCGCGCTCCGAACGTCAGCGCGGCGTTTCCGGCGACGGTGCCCAGCATGGCGCAGAACATATCGACAGCTTCCCGGCTGGTCGGACAGGTGCCGCGAAGCGCCGCCTCGGTGATCTCGCCCGGATCGCGCTGAGGCACCGCCAGGCCATCGATGGCGGCCAGCGCCCGATAGAGATTGGCCAGCCCCGGCCCGGACAGCGCGCGCTCCACGGAAACGTGGCCGAAGCGCTCGCGCAGATGGGCGATGACCGCGTCCTCGCGCGCATCGGCGCCCGGAAGCGTGGCGTGGCCCGCCTCCGTGGTGACGACGAAGGAAGCGCCGGGGCGTGGCACGAGGCAGGCAAGCCCAAAACCGGTTCCCGGCCCGAACACGACCGCCGGCGCGTCCACCACCCGCCCGCCGCCTCCGATCGCCAACAGGTCGCGGGGCGAAAGATGCGGCAGCGACCATGCGAGCGGCTCGAAATCGTTGACGACACGCACGCCCGGCAGGCCGAACCTCTGTTTCAATCGGGCGGCATCGATGGTCCAGCCGCTGTTGGTCAGCATGCTGCGATTGGCCGCGACCGATCCCGCGACGGCGAACACGGCGCCCGCGACCGGCGTTTCGTCGTTGCGGTGGCGATCGAGGAACGCGGACAAGGCGTCCTCGAAGTCCGGATAGTCGGCGACCGCCAAGGTCTCGACCGGCCCCGTATCCCCGTCGGCGGCGAACGCGAAGCGGGCGTTGGTGCCGCCGATGTCGCCCAGCGCGGTGCGGTTTGCAGAACCAGCCATGACCCCCTTCGGCCCCTTACGCCCCTCGACATGCGCGGCGGCGCCACCGCGTGACCTGGCGCGCGCCACGTCCGGCAACGGCGAAGGTCTATGGTGTTTTATTGCCGCATGTTGCGTCAGATCAACCCTGCCGGGCCGGCTAACTTCTAAGGCAGACTCGTGCGCGCCTGCGCGAAAGCCGGTCCCGATTGTGGCGGCTTCCGGGCCGCAAGTCGCCCCCGCAATGCGAAGACTTAAAACCCATGGCCCTGTCGACCCGATGGATTATCCGGATTGCGATCGTTCTCGTGATCGCGGCGGCCGGCTATGCCGGCTGGCAGCGGTTCAAGCCGCAGTCGCTTCCCGCGAACATCGTCAGCGCGAACGGCCGCATCGAGGCCACCGAGATCGACATCGCGACCAGGACGCCGGGCCGGGTGAAGGACATCCTGGTCGGCGAAGGCGATTTCGTCACCGCCCGCCAGACGCTGGTCGAGATGGACACCGAGGTTCTGCAAGCGCAGCGGCGCGAGGCCGAGGCGCAATGGCGCCGCGCCGTGATCGGCATCGATACCGCCAAAACGCAAGTTGTGCAGCGCCGGGCCGAGCGGCAGGCGGCGCTCGCGGTGGTGGCGCAGCGCCGCGCCGAACTCGACGCCACCGAAAAGCGCTTCCAGCGCTCGAGCGAGCTGGCGCAGCGCGGCGCCACCTCGATCGAGACGCTCGACAACGACCGCGCCCGCTTCGAGGGCGCGAAAGCCGCCGTAAGCGCCGCCGAAGCGCAGGTGGCCGCCGCCGATTCCGCGATCAGCGCCGCCGAGTCCCAGGTCGTCAACGCCTCGGCGGCGGTCGAGGCCGCCAAGGCCACGACCGACCGCATTCAGGCCGAGATCGACGACAGCACGCTGAAGGCACCGCGCGACGGACGCGTGCAGTTTCGCGTGGTGCAGCCCGGCGAGGTGATCGTCGCCGGCGGCCGGGTGCTCAACGTCATCGATCTCAGCGATGTCTACATGACCTTCTTCCTGCCGACCGAAGTGGCCGGACGGATCGCCATCGGAACCGAGGCGAGGCTGGTGCTCGATGCCGCGCGCGAGGTCGTCATCCCGGCGCGGGTCACGTTTGTCGCCGACGTCGCGCAGTTCACGCCGAAGACGGTCGAGACCGCCGAGGAGCGGCAGAAGCTGATGTTCCGCATCAAGGCCAGGATCGACCCGGACCTGCTCCGGAAACACATCCGTCAGGTCAAGACCGGGCTGCCGGGGGTGGCCTATCTGCGGCTCGGCGCGGACACGCCATGGCCGGCGAACCTCGAGGGCAGACTGCTGCAATGACCGGGCAAGCGGCCGCGGGCGTGGTGGCACGTCTGCGCGGCATCGGCCTGCAATACGGCAAGACGCGCGCGCTCGACGCCGTGACGCTCGATATCCCGGCAGGCCGCATCGTCGGGCTGATCGGGCCGGACGGCGTCGGCAAATCGAGCCTCATGTCGCTGGTCGCCGGCGCCCGCGCGGTGCAGGCGGGCCGGATCGAGGTGCTCGGCGGCGACATGGCGGCCGCCGCCCATCGCCGCGCCGTCTGTCCCCGCATCGCCTATATGCCGCAGGGGCTTGGAAAGAATCTCTATGCGACGCTTTCGGTGTTCGAGAACATCGACTTCTTCGGCCGCCTGTTCGGCCAGCCGCGCGCCGAGCGCGAGCGGCGCATCGCAACGCTCGCGACGAAGACCGGGCTTGCCCCGTTCCTCGACCGTCCCGCCGGAAAACTGTCGGGCGGAATGAAACAGAAGCTCGGCCTGTGTTGCGCGCTGGTGCACGACCCCGACCTGATGATCCTCGACGAGCCGACGACGGGCATCGATCCCCTGTCGCGGCGGCAGTTCTGGGAACTGATCGACGATATCCGCGCAAGCCGCCCCGGCATGAGCGTGATCGTCGCCACCGCCTATATCGAGGAGGCCGCCCGCTTCGATTGGCTGGTCGCGATGGACGCAGGCCGGGTGCTGTCGACCGGCACCGTGTCCGATTTGCTGGCCCGCACGGGAACGGCCTCGCTCGAAGCCGCGTTCATCGCCCTCCTGCCGGAAGACAAGCGGCGCGGCCATCGGGCGGTCACCGTCCCGCCGCGTCCGGACGACGGCGCCGCCATCGCCATCGAAGCGCAGGGCCTCACCATGCGCTTCGGCGATTTCGTCGCGGTCGATCACGTCAGCTTCCGCATCCGCCAGGGCGAGATCTTTGGGTTTCTCGGCTCCAACGGCTGCGGCAAGACCACCACCATGAAAATGCTGACCGGCCTGTTGCCGCCGAGCGAAGGCGAGGCGTGGCTGTTCGGCCAGCGGGTGGACCCGCGCGATCTCGCAACCCGCAGCCGTGTCGGCTACATGTCGCAAGGGTTCTCGCTCTATTCCGAACTGACGGTGCGGCAGAATCTGGAGCTGCACGCGCGGCTGTTTCATCTGCCGGCCGACCGAATCGCGGTCCGCGTCGCCGAGGTGGCGCAGCGTTTCGAACTGACCGACATCATCGACGAACTGCCGGGCGCGCTGCCGCTCGGGCAGCGTCAGCGGCTGTCGCTTGCGGTTGCGATGATCCACGCGCCGGCGGTTCTCATTCTCGACGAGCCGACCTCGGGCGTCGATCCGATCGCGCGCGACAATTTCTGGCGAACGCTGATCGACCTGTCGCGGCGCGACGGGGTGACGATCTTCATCTCGACCCACTTCATGAGCGAGGCGGAGCGCTGCGACCGCGTGTCGTTCATGCATGCCGGCCGGGTTCTCGTCAGCGACACGCCGGCCGCACTGATCGCGAGCCACGGCGCCGACAACCTCGAAACCGCCTTCGTCCGCACTCTGGAACAGGCGATCGAGCAAGCCCCTGCCGATCCGGGCCCGGCGCGCGGCACGCCGCCGGCGCTTTGTCCCGAGGCGGAGCCCCGCCCCTCGGTCCTGCGCGCTTTCGATCCGCGGCGGATGGTCAGCTACGCCCGGCGCGAAGCGCTCGAACTGTGGCGCGATCCGATCCGCGCCACGCTGGCGCTGCTCGGCAGCGCGGTTCTGATGGTCATCATGGCCTATGGCATCAGCATGGATGTCGAAAACCTGTCGTTCGCGGTGCTGGATCGCGACCAGACCACCACCAGCCATACCTATGTCTTCAACCTGACCGGCTCCCGCTACTTCACGGAACGGCCGCCGATCACCGACTACGCCGACCTCGACCGCCGGATGCGGTCCGGCGAACTGGCGCTGGCGCTGGAAATTCCTCCCGGCTTCGGCCGCAACGTCGCAAGAAACCGGCCGGTCGAGATCGGCGCGTGGTTCGACGGCGCGATGCCGATGCGCGCCGAGACGGTGCAGGGCTACGTTCAGGCTCTGCATGCGCAATGGCTGAATAGCGCAAGCCGCGCGACAGGCCCGGCCGAAGTCGTGATCCGCTACCGCTACAATCCCGACGTCAAGAGCCTGGTTGCGATGGTGCCCGGCGTCATGCCGATGTTGCTGCTGCTCATTCCGGCGATGCTGACGGCGCTCAGCATCGTGCGGGAGAAGGAGCTCGGCACGATCGTCAATTTCTACGTGACGCCGACCTCGCGGCTCGAGTTCCTGCTCGGCAAGCAACTTCCCTATGTGGCGCTCGCGCTGTTCAATTTTCTGCTGCTGGCGGTTCTCGCCGTCACGCTGTTCGGGGTACCGCTGAAGGGAAGCCTGCCGACGCTTTTTGCCGGAGGTTCGTTGTACGTCATCGCCGCCACCGCCATGGGGCTGTTGATGTCGTCGTTCATGCGCAGCCAGGTCGCCGCCATCTTCGGCACCTCGATCGCCACCATGATCCCCGCCGCGCAGTATTCCGGGATCATCGATCCGGTGTCATCCCTCAAGGGTTTTGGCGCGCTGATCGGGCAAATCTACCCGACGACGCATTTCGTGACGATCGCGCGCGGCACCTTCTCCAAGGCGCTGGGGTTCGGCGACTTGCAGGCATCGTTCGTGCCGCTGGTGCTGGCGATCCCGGTCCTGATCGGCCTTTGCGTGGTGTTCCTGAAAAAGCAGGAGACGTGAGCGATGCGCATCGCCAACATCGCCAATCTCGGCGTCAAGGAACTGCGCAGCCTGCTGCGCGACCCGTTGATGATGGTGCTGATCGGCTTCGCCTTCACGGTCGCGGTCTACACCGCCGCGACCGCGATGCCAGAGACGCTCAACAGGGCGCCGATCGATATCGTCGATGAGGATCAGTCCGCCCTGTCCGCGCGCATCGTGAGCGCGTTCTATCCGCCCTATTTCATCGCGCCGGTGCTGACGACGCTTCCGGAGATGGACAAGCGGATGGACGCAGGGCTGACGACCTTCTCCCTCGACATCCCGCCGAACTTCCAGCGCGACGTGCTCGCCGGCCGCAGCCCGGACATCCAGCTCAACGTCGATGCGACCCGCATGAGTCAGGCGTTCACCGGCGGCGGTTATGTGCAGGCCATCGTCGCCGGCGAGGTCGCCGCGTTCGTGCAGCGCTACCGCGGCAATGCCGTAGCACCCGTCGATCTGGCGCTGCGCGCGCGGTTCAACCCGACCTTGAGCAAGGGCTGGTTCGGCTCCATCAACGAGGTGATCAACAATGTCACCATGCTGTCGATCATCCTGACTGGCGCGGCGCTCATCCGCGAGCGCGAGCATGGCACCATCGAGCACCTGCTGGTGATGCCGGTGACGCCGTTCGAGATCATGGCCGGCAAGATCTGGGCAATGGGCCTGGTCGTGCTTTGCGCCACCGCCTTCGCGCTGATCGCCGTCGTGCAGGGCCTGCTCGCGGTGCCTGTTCACGGCTCGGTGGCGTTGTTCCTGGCCGGCGCGGCGCTGCACCTGTTCGCGATGACCTCGATGGGCATCTTCCTCGCCACCATGGCCCGCTCGATGCCGCAGTTCGCCCTGCTCGTCATTCTGGTGATCCTGCCGCTGGAAATGCTGTCGGGTGGCACCACGCCGCGGGAAAGCATGCCGCAGCTCGTCCAGACCATCATGCTGGCCGCGCCGACGACGCACTACGTCACGCTCGCCCAGGCCATCCTCTTTCGCGGCGCGGGCCTCGACGTCGTGTGGCCGCAGTTCGTCGCCATCGCCGCCATCGGCACCGCCCTGTTCGGCCTCGCCTTGCTGCGATTCCGGCAGGCGATCTCCGAGATGGGCTAACCGGCCGCGTGCCGGCTGGCACAGCGGCGCGCGGCCATCATGAAGACCAGCGAGGCGACGACCGCCGCGGGGATGAGCGCCAGCAGCACGGCGACGAGATAGTCGATAGCCGCCCCGAACGCGCCGATATCGGTCAGCGTCCAGCGCGGCACGATGAAGGCCGTCGCCAAGGCCGTCGCGACCGTCCCGATCATCAGCGCCGCCGTCATCGGCCGTAGCGGCGGGCGGCCGGCGCGCCGCAGCCTCATCACGCTCACGGCGATGCCGGCCGCCAGCACGAGCGCGAGGCCAATGAGCAGCCAGAGCCACGCGCCGAACGTTTCATGAAGGATGAAGAACAGCGTCACCGGATTGAAATCGCTCATGACCAGTCTCCTTGGTTTACTATGCGCGGCCGCGCAGCATGGCACGATAGGTGCCTTTCAGGCCCTTTTCCTCGATCAGCCACGACACCCAGAGCTCTTCGAGCGGCGCAATGAACGGGAAGGACGGCGTGAGTTTTCCGTCGTAGTCGAACTCGATCAGCATCGCCTTGCCGATGGCGGTCACCATCGGGCAGGAGGTGTAGCCGTTGTAGGTTTGCCGCGGCGTGCGCCCGGCGGTCTCGGCGATCAGGTTGTCCACCACCACCGGCACCTGCCATTTGACGCTGGCCGCCGTCTTGCCGCGCGGCACGCCGGCGATGTCGCCGACGGAAAACACCTCGGGGTAGCGCGGATGGCGCAGCGTCGCCTTCTCCGCCTCCACCCATCCGTCGACCGCCAACGGCCCCTCGCGCCACGGCAGCGGGCTGTTGCGCACGGCATCGGGCGCGCGCATCGGCGGGACGACGTGAATGAAATCGTAGTCGAGCGTCACGTCGCCCGCCGGCGTGGCATAGGTCGCGCGCTTGGCGCCGGGATCGATGGCCTTGAGCACATGGCTGTAGTTGACCGCGATATCGCGGCCGGCGAACAGCGCCTTGACCTTGTCGTGAACCGGCGGAACGGCGAACACGGCAGGATTGTGCGCGTTATAGACCAGCTTGAGCGCGCCGCGGCGGCCCCTGCGGCGCGCCTTGTCGTCGGTGACGAAGGTGACCTTGAGGGGCGCGCCGGCGCATTTCATCTCGCTGGCCGGGCGCCCGAACAGCCCGACCCCGCCGGTTTCGATGAAACGGTCGATCGCCGCCGCCGAGGCCGCGGCCTGCGCCGGGCCGGCATAGATCGAGGCGATGCCCTCCTTGCCGATCAGCGCGGCGTCCATGCCGGCGACGGCCCGGTAATCGAGCATCAGGCCGGTGGCGACGAACAGGAAATCGTAAGCCACCCGCTGGCCGCCGGTGGTCACGACCGCCTTGCCGTCCGGATCGAACTCGGCCACCGCCTGTTCGATCCATTCGACGCCGCGCGGCAGGTAATCGGCGTTGCGCTCGGTGACGTCGGCCGGGCTCCACAAGCCGGCCGCGACCAGCGTGAAGCCGGGCTGGAAATGGTGCTCCTTCTTGGCGTCGATCAGAATGACGGTGGCCTTCGGCATCTGCCGGCGCAGCCGTGCGGCGAGCGCGAGCCCGGCCGCGCCGGCGCCCGCGATGACGATGCGTGCGCGCGCGTCCGACGTCTGCGCCAGCGCCGCGCTGCCGCTTGCGGCGCTCGCCGCGAGTGCGGCAGCGCCTGCGAGAAATACACGCCGTTCCATGGCTCCTCCTCCCTGCCTGTTGCAGTCCCGGTGAACTTCACGCCGCACCCGTGGCATGCCCGCGGGCCCAGGCGACGATCGATCCCGCATCCATCGCGCCGGAAACGCGGGCGACCTCGCGTCCGCCCGCGAACATCAGCAGCGTCGGAATGCCGCGGATACCGAGCCGGCCGGCGGCGTCCGGCTCGGCCTCGGAGTTGAGCTTGACGAGCCGCATGTCCGGCTCCAGCGCGCGCGCCGCCTGCGCGAAGGCCGGCGCCATCATGCGGCACGGGCCGCACCACGGCGCCCAGACGTCGACCAGCACGGGAATCGAGCTGCGCGCGATCTGGCGCTCGAACATCGTGCGGTCGGCATCGACCGGCGCCGCGACGAACAGCGGCTGCTTGCAGGTGCCGCAGCGTGCCGCGCCCGCCGGCTGGTGTCCCGGCACGCGATTGACGGCGGCGCAGTGGGGGCAAACGATGTGGCGGCTGTCGGACACGCTCGAACTCCCCTCGAACGACCTTTGCGGTCAGCGGCCGGATTCGACCGGCCTTCGCTGCTTGACATATATTCGTAGGTTCGTATATTCGCAAGTATGAATGTACAAGCCAAGATCGATCCGAAGGCGATGCGGGTGGCGGCCGACGAAGCCAGCGCGTTCCTGAAAGCGCTGTCGAACCGTCACCGCCTGCTGATCCTGTGCCAGCTCATCGACGGCGAGAAGTCGGTCGGTCAGCTCGCCGAATTCCTCGGCATCCGCGATTCCACGGCCTCGCAGCACCTCGCGCTGCTGCGCCGCGACCGCGTCATCGCCGGGCGCCGCGACGGCCAGACGATCTGGTACCGCATCTCCAGCAAGCCGGCGCTCGATATCATGCAGGTTCTCTACGCAGCGTATTGCGCTGGATCAAAGCCGCAGGCGGCCCGGAGACGAAAATGAACGACGCAATCGTCAAAGAAGCGTCGGCGCATCCCGTCGCGGCACTCTCCGTTCACTCGCAGCATTCAACACCGTCCGCAAAGGAGTAGGACAATGTCGATCGATCGTGCCGTTATGCTGTTCGCCGGTTTCATGGTGCTGTTGTCGCTGGCGCTCGGCTTCTACCTCTCGCCGTACTGGTACCTGCTGACGGCCTTTGTCGGGCTGAACCTGATGCAGGCGTCGGTGACCGGCTTCTGCCCCGCCGCCAAGGTGTTCAAGATGCTCGGCGCCAGGAGCGGCTGCGCCTTCAACTGATCGCGCCTCACCGCTGTTCGGGCGTTGCGCGGCATGCGCAACGCCTCCTTGTCTCGAAGGAAAAGCCATGCCCCGCCGTGCCGGCCTTGCCTGCCTGACGGTCCTGACGCTGTTCGCCGCCGCCACGCCGGCGGCGGCCGCCGATATCGTCATCCGGCCGCTCACGGTGCCGGACATGAAGGCCGTGTTCGGCCAGGTCGAGACCAGACGCGTGGTGCCGGCGCGGGCGCGCATCGGCGGTTCGCTCAGCTCCATCAAGGTCAGCGAAGGCGATCAGGTCAAGGAAGGTCAGGCCATCGCGGTCGTCGCCGACGACAAGCTTGCGCTCGAATTGAACGCCGCCGTCGCCAAGATCGACGCGCTCAACGCGCAGCTCGAGAACGCGCGCGCCGAACTGGAGCGCGCCCAGCAGCTTCTGGCCCGCGGCGCGGGCACCCAGGCCCGCCTCGATCAGGCGCGCACGCAGTTCGACGTCACCGTCAACCAGATCGCAGCCGCCGAGGCCGAGAAAGCGGTGGTCGAGCAGCGCGCGCGCGAGGGCGAGGTGCTGGCGCCGGCGAACGGGCGCGTGCTCACCGTGCCGGTGACGCTCGGCTCAGTGGTTCTGGCCGGCGAGGAGATCGCGCGCATCGCCAGCGGCCGCTACTACCTGCGCCTGTCGCTTCCCGAACGGCACGCCGCCGAGATCAGGCAGGATGCCACGGTGCGGATCGGCCAGCGCGGCCTCTCGCCGGTCACGAGCGGCGGCCTTGCGCAGGCACGCCCCGGCCGCATCGCAAAAGTCTATCCAGAGATCGCCGGCGGCCGCGTCGTCGCCGACGTCGAGGTGGAGGGATCGGCGATTACTTCGTCAACGAACGCA
>JBDHSY010000010.1:0-18413 GCA_039808405.1 Xanthobacteraceae bacterium | reverse complement strand
GACTATCCCGACAACGATCCCGGCCCGCAGACGCTGCTCGCCTCCTCCTCGGCAGCCCAGAACCTCGACCGGCTGCACTGGCACATGAGCCGGTTTGCCGGCTATGTCGGGCTGGCGCCGTTCATGGGCGCGCGGCTCGCCGCCGATGACGCCGCGATGCAGACCATCCTGAGCGATGCGGCGCGCCGCGGGCTCGGCTATTTCGACGACGGCCGCGCCGCGCGCAGCGTCGCCGCGCGGCTTGCCGAAGCGGGCAGCGTGCCGTTCGCGCGCGCCGACCTCGTGATCGACCGGGTGGCGAGTGCCGGCGATATCGACGCGGCGCTGGCCAACCTCGAGCGGCTGGCGCGCGAGCGGGGAACCGCGGTCGGCGTCGCCACCCTCGCGCCGGTCACGGTCGAGCGCATCGCCGCCTGGGCCGCAACGCTGGCCGAGCGCGGCATCGCACTGGTGCCGTTGACAACGGCGATGCTGAAATCAAAATCAAGCTGATGCCCGCCGCGAACCGGGCCGGAGGGCGGGTCTGCGGCGTGACAATGCGATCTGGTGCGCGGGCCGGCGCGACGGCAACCGGAGACATTTCGACGACATGACCCGTTACGACGACCTTCCCTACCGCCAGTGCGTCGGCATGATGCTGATCAATCCGGCGGGTCTCGTGTTCATCGGCCGCCGCGCCGGTGGCGTCGAACACGCCGCCGACAGGTTCGTCTGGCAGATGCCGCAAGGCGGGGTGGATGACGGCGAGGACACCTGGGCGGCGGCCACCCGCGAGCTTTACGAGGAGACCAGCGCGCGCTCGGTGGAAAAGCTCGGCGAAATTTCCGAATGGCTGACCTACGACATTCCGCGCACCGTCGCCGGCCGGGCCTGGAAGGGACGTTATCGCGGCCAGCGCCAGAAGTGGTACGCGATCCGCTTCACCGGCAACGACAGCGAGATCAACGTCGAGAATCCGGGCGGCGGTTACAAGCCGGAATTCGTCAGCTGGCGCTGGGAGCCGATGCAGAACCTGCCGAACCTGATCGTGCCGTTCAAGCGGCCGGTCTATGAACGCGTGGTGCGCGAGTTCGCCCGCTTCGGCGGGATTTGAGGCGCGCGCCGCCGCTCTGGGTGTCGGCTCAGCTGGCCGGCATCGGCGACAGGGTCGAGGGCGCGCGCTGGGGCCTGCGGAACACGCGGATCAGCCGCGCCACGCGCGGATCGGCGATGCGGTAGTAAAGATGCTGTGCATCGCGGCGGAAGGTCACAAGACGGTCGCGGCGCAATTTCGACAGGTGATGCGACAGCGCCGACTGGCTGATCTTCACCGCGTCGGCCATCTCGTTGACGGTGAGTTCGTCGTGGATCGCCAGGTGGTAGAGCGCGAGAAACCGGGTTTCCTGACCGAGCAGGCTGAGGATGCGGGCCGCCTCGGCGGCGCAGGCGGTCGCCTCGTCGGGATCGGCGGCCGGGCGACAGGCGTCTGCGGATGCGGATAAGGTCAGGCCGTCCATGGCGCCTCGTCACCCTCATGCTGCTGTGACCCGCCGGCTTGCCTGCGGGGAATCGCTATGTTCAATGATATATAACGATTGGGCGCCGGCCGGTAAAGTCATAATTTGCCGGCGGCGGCTCTGTTCGGGCGCGCCGGCGGCCGGGGCTGTCTTTGTGGATGAAGGTCAGCGGATCGGCGGGGCGTACTGGATGCCGCCGTTGCTCCACAGCTGGTTCAGCCCGCGCGGAATGCCGAGCCGGGAGGTGACGCCGACGTTGCGGTCGTAGACCTCGGCATAGTTGCCGACCAGCCGGACGATCCGCGCCGCCCAGTCGTTGGTCAGTCCGATTTTTTCGCCATAGCCGCCGTCGATGCCGACCAGCCGGCGGACGTCGGGTTTGGCCGATGTCAGCGCCTGATCGATGTTCTTCGAATTGACGCCCAGCTCCTCGGCGTTGAGCATGGCGAAATAGCTCCACTTCACGATCATCAGCCAGCCGTCGTCGCCCTGGCGCACCACCGGCCCGAGCGGCTCCTTGGAAATCACGTCGGCGAGGATGACGTGGTCGTCGGGTTTGGCGAGCTTGAGCCGTTCGGCGTAGAGCTGCGAGACGTCGCTGGTGAACACGTCGCACTTGCCGCTGCCGTAAGCCTTGATGGACTCGGCGGCGTTGGGGAACGCCATTTCCTGAAACGTCATGTTGTTGGCGCGGAAGTAGTCGGCGAGATTGAGCTGCGTGGTGGTGCCGGACTGCACGCAGACCGAGGCGCCGCTCAACTCCAGCGCCGATTCGACCTTGCGCGAGCGGCGCACCATGAAACCTTGCCCGTCGTAGTAGCTGATGCCGGCGAAGGTGATGCCGTATTCGGTCTCGCGCGACATCGCCCAGGTCGAGTTGCGCGACAGCACGTCGATCTTGCCGTCCTTGAGCGCCTTGAAGCGTTCCTCGGCGTTGAGCGGCACGAACGTCACCTTGTCGGCGTCGTTGAAGATCGCCGCGGCGATGGCGCGGCAGAAATCGACGTCGAAGCCGCTCCACTTCTTGCTGTCGTCGGGCATGGAGAAGCCGATCAGCCCGGCGCTGACGCCGCAGGTGAGCGTGCCGCGCGCCTTGACCGCGTTCAGCGTCGGGCTGTCGGCGGCGGCGAGGCCACCGTGTCCGACGAGCAGGGCGGCGATGGCGGCGGTCATGGCGGTTCGGAGCAAGCGCATCGGTCTCTCTCGCGTCGGGGGAGGGATTTGGCTGTCGGTCAGATCTGCGGTCGCTGCTTGACGACGACCTTGGTGCCGACCGGCACGCGGTCGAACAGGTCGACGATGTCGGCGTTGACCAGCCGGAAGCAGCCCGAGGAGATGGCGCTGCCGATGGTCTGCGGCTGGTTGGTGCCGTGGATGCGGTAGACGGTGCCGCCGATATAGAGCGCGCGGGCGCCCATCGGGTTGCCGGGGCCGCCGGCCATGAAGCGCGGCAGGTAGGGCTGGCGCTTGATCATCTCGGGCGGCGGCGTCCAGTCGGGCCATTCCGCCTTGCGCGAGATCGTCAGCAGCCCCTGCCACTGGAAGCCGTCGCGGCCGACCCCGATGCCGTAGCGGATGGCGCGGCCGTTGCCCTGCACCAGATAGAGGTAGCGCTCGGCGGTCTGCACGATGATGGTGCCGGGCGGCTCGGTGGTGCGGTAGAACACCACCTGCCGGCGATACTCCGGCGGCAGGACCTCCTCGGCTTCGGAGGGCACGAAGCCCGGCTGGTCGCCGATATCCATCTCGCGGCCCTGCGCCTGTGCCGCGCCGAAACTGGCAACGAGGGCAACAGCCGTGGCGGCGGCGGCAAGCAGACGATGCAGCGGATTCATCTCGTTCCGGTATCCCGTGAGTTTGTGTCTGAAGAAGAGCCCAGCGCCCGGCGATTCTTCATCAAAGCGTACCGTCGCCGGGCTGGCAAGCCGGGGCCGGCGCGCATCCGGAGCGGTGGCAGCCGCCGCCCCTCTCACGCCGGGCCGATCCAAAGCCGCAAGCCATATGAGACCAGCGCCAGCGCGGTCACGCTGACGGCCCAGATCGCCACGAACCACATCACGCGGCGCGGCCATCCCGGCAGCGGCGGGTCCGTTTTGGTCGAACGAGGGTCCATCAGTGATAGCCGGCGTCGGGATCGACCTTGCCGCGGAACACCCAGTAGGCCCATCCGGTGTAGGCCAGAATGATCGGGATCATGATCGCGACGCCGACCAGCATGAACGCCTGGCTGTTGGCCGGCGCGGCGGCGTCCCAGATGGTGATGCTGCGCGGCACGATATAGGGCCACATGCTGATGCCGAGGCCGGCATAGCCGAGCGCGAACAGGGCCAGCGTCAGGAAGAACGGCGGCGTGTCGCGGCGCGCGGCGAGGCTGCGCCATAGCGCCAGCGTAGCCGCGGCCACCGCGATCGGCACCGGCGCGGTGAGCACGATGTTGGGCCAGGCGAACCAGCGCCGCCAGTATTCGGCTTCGAGGAAGGGGGTGGCGAGGCTGACCGCGACGATGGCGACGAGCGTGGCGATCAGCAGCGGCTGGCTCAGCCGGTAGGCGCGCTCGCGCAAGCCGCCTTGCGTCTTCAGGATCAGCCAGGTGGCGCCGAGCAGGCTGTAGCCGGCGACCAGCGCCGCCCCGGTCAACAGGCTGAACGGCGTCAGCCAGTCCCACCAGCCGCCGCCATACTGGCGGCCGTCGACGACGACGCCTTGCAGGATGGCGCCGAGCGCGATCCCTTGCGAGACGGTCGCCAGCAGCGATCCGCCGGCGAAGGCCATGTCCCAGCCGTTCTGCCGGCGCGAGCGGGAGCGAAACTCGAAGGCGACGCCGCGGAAGATCAGCCCGATCAGCATGGCGATGATCGGCGTATACAGCGCCGGCATCACCACCGCGTAGGCGAGCGGAAACGCCGCGAACAGCGCGCCGCCGCCGAGCACCAGCCAAGTCTCGTTGCCGTCCCACACCGGCGCCACGGTGTTCATCATCAGGTCGCGGTCGGCCTTTTTGGGAAACATCGGAAACAGCATGCCGAGGCCGAGGTCGAACCCGTCCATCACCACGTAGGCGAATACCGCGAACGCGATGATGAAGGCCCAGACGGTGGCAAGCTCCGCGGCCCCGGTCATGACGGTGTCTCCAGCGACGGCGAGGCGGGACGCGGCCGCATCGCGGTGGCCGGCGTGATGCCGGCGGCATGCGAGGGCGCATCCTCGCTCGGTCCCTGTTCGCCCGAGTGAGGCGGCGCCGCCATCAGGCGGAGGAGATAGACGACGCCGGCGCCGAACACGATGAAGTAGACGATGACGAACGCGGTGAGCGACGCCGCCACCGCCGAGGCGTCGAGCGGCGACGCCGAATCCGCCGTGCGCAACAGGCCGTAGACCGTGAACGGCTGCCGTCCGGTTTCAGTGGTGAACCAGCCGGCCAGCACCGCGAGGAAGCCGGCCGGCCCCATCGCCACGCCTGCGCGGTGCAGCCAGGGCCAGTCGTAGAGCCGGCCGCGGGCGCGCGCGATCAGGCTGACCAGACCAAGCCCGGCCATCAGAAAACCGAGACCGACCATGATACGGAACGCACAGAACACCACCGGCACCGGCGGCCAGTCGGCGCGCGGCACGGTGTCGAGGCCGTTGAGCGGCGCATCGAGCGAATGCTTGAGGATCAGCGACGAGAGCTTTGGAATCTCTACCGCGTAGTCGACTTTCGCCGCGTCCTGGTTAGGCAGCCCGAACAGGATCAGCGGCGCGCCCTCGGGGTGGCTCTGATAGTGGCCCTCCATCGCCATCACCTTGGCGGGCTGGTGCTCCAGCGTGTTGAGCCCGTGCAGGTCGCCGGCGAGGATCTGCAACGGCGCGACCAGCGCCGCCATCCACATCGCCATCGAGAACATCACCCGTGCCTCGGGCAGCATGCGGTTGCGCAACAGATGGTAGGCGCCGACCCCGCCGACCACGAACGCCGAGGTCAGGTAGGCGGCGAGCACCATGTGCACCAGGCGATAGGGGAAGGAGGGGTTGAAGATCACCGCCCACCAGTCATGGGCGATGAACTGCCCGGCCTCGTTGACCGCGTAGCCGGCCGGCGTCTGCATCCAGGAGTTGGCCGAAAGGATCCAGAACGCCGAGATCAGCGTGCCGAGCGCCACCATCAGGGTGGCGAGGAAATGCAGGCCCTTGCCGACCTTCTTCAGGCCGAACAGCATGACGCCGAGGAAACCCGCCTCGAGGAAAAAGGCGGTCAGCACCTCGTAGGCCATCAGCGGGCCGATCACGGGCCCGGTCTTGTCGGAGAACGCCGCCCAGTTGCTGCCGAACTGGTAGGACATCACGATGCCCGACACCACGCCCATGCCGAAGGTGACGGCAAAGATCTTCAGCCAGTAATTGAACAGGTTGAGATAGACCTCGCGGCCGGTCCACAGCCACAGCCCCTCGAGCACGGCGAGAAAGCTCGCAAGCCCGATCGAGAACGCCGGAAAGATGATGTGGAACGACATCGTGAACGCGAACTGGGCGCGTGCGAGCGTAACGGCGTCGAGGCTTTCAAGCACCGGGCTCTCCTCTCATCGCGGCGATGGATGGAGACAGGCGGGACGCTTCTGCCGTGCTGCGGCAGGGCGAACTGACCGGCTAACGCGCAAGGTGGAACCTGGTTCCACTGCTCGCGCAGATCCCCGGACGCAATGCGGCCCGGAGCGGGGGCATCCGATCCGGGCCGGGGCTCTGGAGGTCGGAAATGTCAGCCCGCAGGAAGCGTGCAGGTGCGGTTGCGGGAATCGGTGCCGCAGACCTGCATCTGGGTCGCCGGCACCACCACCACGGCGGCGCTGTCCGACGGCGGGGAGGCCTGCTGCGTCATGGCCAGCGCGACCAGCACGCAGGCGGTTGCGAACGGGACGACGAAGAAACGGACATTCGGGATCAGCATGGCTTTCGGCCCTGTGGCTGGAACGCGCCGGAATGTAACAGGCAGGCGTTTCCGGCTGATGTCGCCGTTCGTTGCAATTGTTTCGTTTGCCGTAACCGGCAAACTCATGCCGCCAGATGCGCAACGCCGGCATCCTTGAGCAGCGCGCCGAGGTGCTTGCGGGCATAGAACATGCGGGTCTTCACGGTCGCCTGCGGGATGCCGATGATGGCGCCGGCCTCCTCGACCGACTTCTCGTGATAGTAAACGAGGTCGATGATCTCGCGGTGCGCCGGCGACAGTTTTGCGATGCAGGCGCGCAGGATGGCGCTGGTGCGGTTGCGGTCGAGCGCGGCTTCCGGCGTCTCCGCGGTATCGGCGATGCCGCGCACGGCCTCCTGGTCGAGGTCCTCGTGCTGGCGCTGGCGCAGCGCGGTGAGCGCCTTGAAGCGGGCGATCGACAACAGCCAGGTCGAGACCTGCGAGCGGCCCTGGAACTGGCCGGCGTTGTGCCAGACGTCGAGGAAGACGTGGCTGACGATATCTTCGGCCGTGGTGGGGTTGCGCACCATGCGCAGCACGAAGCGGTAGACCCGCAGGCTGTGGCGCGCATAGAGGACGTGCATGGCTGCCGTCTCGCCGTCGGCGATGCTCTGCAACAGCATCTCGTCGGACACCGAGCGGGCGGCGATCTCGCCGACGGACACGGGCTGGCTGATGGCGATGCTTTGCATGACGGTCTCTCCCCAAAGACGCATTCGGTGGCGTCTCGTTGAGGGAAGTGTAGGCCGGCATGCGTTTCAGGATGGCTGCCCGGTGAACCCAAAATGGTTTCGTGGCCGGACGGATTTGTTTCGTCGCCGCGGGCGTGACGACATATTCGCGGCAAAACCCCAGCGTTTTCAAATGCCGGGATGGGGCGGCCGGTCAGTTCTTGGTGTCGGAGGGAGAAAACACATAGCCGCCGCCGCGGATGGTGCGGATCACCGAGGGTTTTGCCGGGTCCGGCTCGATCTTGCGGCGGATGCGCATGATGCGCAGGTCGATGGCGCGGTCGAACGCCTCGGCGTCGCGGGCGTTGGCCAATTCCAGCAGCCGCTCGCGCGACAGCACCCGCTTGGGGTTGGCGGCGAACACCTTGAGCAGCCCGAACTCGGACGCCGTCAGCGGATGCTCGTTGTCGTCGTCGTCGCGCAGCGCCTGGGCGTCGAGGTCGAGCCATTTGGTGCCGAAGCGCACCCGCGTGTCCCGGTCGGCCGCCGGGGCGGCGGCGGGCTCGGCCTGCGGCCTGACCGCGGTGCGGCGCAGCACCGAGCGGATGCGAGCCATCAGTTCGCGCAGTTCGCACGGTTTTGCGATGTAGTCGTCGGCGCCGAGTTCGAGGCCGACCACGCGGTCGATCGGGCTGGCGGTGGCGGTCAGCATGATCACCGGAATATCGGAGCGGCTCTTGAGATCGCGGACGATCGACAGCCCGTCCTCCTCCGGCATGTTGAGATCGAGCACCACCAGGTCGGGCGCGGCCGCCTCCAGTGCCTGGCGCAGGCTTTTGCCGCCGTCGCACAGCGTCACGGCAAAACCGTGCATGCGCAGGTAGTCGCCGACCATCTCGCGGGCCGGCGCCTCGTCGTCGACGATGGCGATGTGGGTCGGTCCGCTCATGACCTCGGCAGTCTGATGGTGAAAGTGGCGCCGCGGCCGGGGCCGGCGCTGTCGGCCGCGACCTCGCCGTCGTGCATCTCGACGATCTTCTTGACGATCGACAGCCCGAGCCCGGTCGAGCTTTCGCCGCCGGTCGGCTTGGCGGACAGCCGCTGGAAGCGGCCGAACAGCCGGCCGACGTCCTCCGGCGACAGCCCCGGCCCCTCGTCGCTGACGCGGATCGCGATCTGCGTTTCGTCGTCGGGGGCGACCTCGACCGTGATCTGGCCGCCGACCGGGCTGTATTTCACCGCGTTGCTGATCAGGTTGTCGATCGCCTCGCGGATGCGGTCGGCGTCGCAGGCGACCACCTGTTCCTCCGGCGCCGCGACCGTGATGGTCTGCTGCTTGTTGGCGGCGAGCGGCTGGTTGGCCTCGGCGACTTCCGCCGCCAGCGCCGCGACGTCCACCGGCTCGCGGCGGATCGAGATATCGAACGCATCGGCCATGGCGTCGGAGATCAGGTGATCGACCATCGAGGTCAGCCGCCGCGCCGCGTTGCGGATGTGCTCGACCTGCGACGCCATGGTGTCCGGCGGCGTGCCGGCGCCGATCAGTTCGCTCAGCATCTCGGTGCGGCCGAGGATGACGCCGAGCGGGTTCTTGAGATCGTGCGCCACGGTGCCGAGGATCTCGTTCTTGAAGGCGTTGGCGCGCTGCAGCCGCAGCCACTGCGCCGACAGCCGGCGGTTGGCCGACATCAGGGCGCGGGTGCGTTGCGCAACGCGGTCCTCGAGCTGGGCATTGGCGTCCTGAAGCTGCTGGTAGAGGATGACGTTGTCGAAGGCGATCGACAGCCGGCTGCCAAAAATCTCGATCAGAGCCCGGTCGGTTTCCGACAGCTCCTTGGGTGCTTCCAACAGCACCACCACCTCGCGGCCGCTGCCGGTGCGGATATAGAGCAGCGAGCGGTGCGGCTGGAACTCGTGCTCGCGGCGCCGGAAAGTGGCCTCCACCATCTGGCGCACCTCGCTGTCGAGCAACGGCGGCGACGAGCACCCGGTGTAATGGCTGTAGCAGCCGGAGCCCGCCAGCACCGAGAAGGCGCCGCCGGCCGCGCCGCCGCTGTCGCGCAGCACCAGGATGCCGGCGCAATCGACGTTGAGCAGCGAGGCGATCTGCGTCAGCACGCCGCCGGCCAGCCGCTGCATCGACTTGAAATCGTACAGCGTCGAGGCGGCGTCGATGATCACCTCAAGGCCGCGCCGCGTCTGCACCATGCGCTCGAGCTGCTGGTAGCTGCGCAGCGCCGCGGTCAGCGAGGTGAACAGCTTGTCGGCGGTGAGTTCCGTCTTGGCCTTGTAGTCGTTGATGTCGTAATCGACGATGACGCGCCGCTCCGGCGCCTGCCCGGGCTGGCCGGTGCGCAGGATGATGCGCACCGTCTCGTTGTGCAATTCGTTGCGGATGAAACCGACGAGATCGAGGCCGGCAGTGTCGGTCTCCATGATGACGTCGAGCAGCACGGCGGCGATGTCGGGGTGGGCGCGCATCAGGTCGCGCCCCTCCGCCGCCGAATAGGCCGACAGGATCTCGAGCCCCAGGCCGTTGAGGCTGTAGTCGCTCAGCGCGAACCGGGTGCCGTCGTGGACGGCCTGATCGTCGTCGATCACGGCGATCTTCCAGCGGCGGCTTGCCTCGGGTCCCGGCGTCTCGCCGGTGTCGTCGATCAGGTTGAGGACGTCGTCGTCGTGGGCCATTCGTCCGGTCTCGTGGGGGCTGGCGGCGCGATGCGTCGCCGCGCCGGCGATGCAAGGCCATGATAATGCGAAATCGCGCGCTTTGTCGCCCGCCCCGCGCGCGAGGTTCGGACGGTTGGCGGGCTTTTCGGGTCGACAATGAGATACGGAATTATATTGCTTGATATTTAAAGGTCTCTGGAATTATGCTGCATGTCTTCGGTACGTATCCATGGCCGTGCCGGACAAGCAAAACGACAAAAATCCCCGGAGGAAATCCGCCCATGCCCGACCCTGGCGGTGCGTCGCATTTGCCTCTGTTTGCGACGCCTGAAGTCGTTGCCGACCGCAGGGCGGATGGCAGCATCTGGCTCAAATCGCCCGTTCCCCTGCAACCGGCCGCGCGCTGCATCGGCGACTGGCTGGAGCGGTGGGCGCGCGAGACGCCCGGACAGGTGTTTCTGGCCGAGCGCGCGAGCCCGGCGGTGCCGTGGGCCGAGATCACCTATGCCGAGGCGCGCGCCCGCGTGCGCGCCGCCGGGGCCTGGCTACTGGCGCAGGGGCTGGGCGTCGAGCGGCCGCTCGTCATCCTGTCCGACAACAGCATCGATCACGCCTTGCTGGCGCTGGCGGCCCAGCATGTCGGCGTGCCGGTCGCGGCGATCTCGCCGGCCTATTCGCTGATCGCCCGCGATTTCGGCAAGCTCGGCGGCATGATCGCGCTGCTCGATCCCGGCGCGATCTACGTTGCCGACGTCGCACCGTTTTCCCCCGCGCTTGCGGCAATCGCGCCGCACCATGGCGCCGTCGTGATCAGCGGCGAGGGCGGCAACGGCACGGTGGCGTTCAAGGATATCGTGGCGACCGCCGAGACCCCGGCGGTGGCTGCCGCCTTTGCCGGTATCGGCCCCGACACCATTGCAAAATTTCTGTTCACCTCCGGCTCGACCGGCGCGCCGAAGGCGGTGATCAACACCCAGCGCATGATGACGGCGAGCCAGGCGGCGAAAGCGCAGGTATGGCCGATGCTCGACCGCGAGCGGCTCGTCATCCTCGACTGGCTGCCGTGGAGCCACACTTTTGGGGCCAACCACAACTTCAACATGGTGCTGCGGAACGGCGGCGCGCTCTATATCGATGCCGGCAAGCCGGCGCCGCCGCTGTTTCCGATCTCGCTCGCCAACCTGCGCAGCGTGATGCCGACGGTGTATTTCAACGTGCCGCGCGGCTTCGACATGCTGATCGCGGCGCTGCGCGCCGACCCCGAGCTGTGCCGGCGCTTCTTCACCGAGGTCCGGGTCATCTTCTATGCCGGCGCGGCGCTGCCGCAGAATCTGTGGGATGCGCTGGAGGACTTGTCGCAGCAGACCGTCGGCCGCCCGGCGATGATGGTGTCGGCATGGGGCTCGACCGAGACCGCGCCGCTCGCCACCGATTGCCATTTCAAGGCCGCTCGCTCCGGCAACATGGGCGTGCCGGTGCCCGGCACCGAGCTCAAGCTGGTGCCGAGCGGCGACAAGATCGAAGTGCGGGTGCGCGGTCCCAACGTCACGCCGGGCTACTGGAAGGACCCGCAGCGCACCGCGCAAGCCTTCGACGAGGACGGCTTCTATCGCATCGGCGACGCGGTGCGCTTTGCAGACCCGGCGCGGCCGGAGGCCGGGCTGTTCTTCGACGGCCGCGTCAGCGAGGACTTCAAGCTCTCGACCGGCACCTGGGTCAGCGTCGGCACCGTGCTCGTCGCCGGCATCGCCGCGCTGGCGCCGGTGGCGCAGGACATCGTCGTCACCGGCCACGACCGCGACGAGGTGCGCTTCCTCGTGTTCCCCAACGTGCCAGCCTGCCGCGCGCTCGCCGGCCTGCCGGACGAAGCGTCGGTGGCCGACGTGCTGCGCCACCCGAGGGTGCGCGAGGCGGTGGCGCGCGGACTTGCCCGCATGCAGGCCGAGGGCGGCGGCACCTCGACCTTTGCGACGCGGGCGCTGCTGATGGCCGCGCCGCCGTCGGTCGATGTCGGCGAGATCACCGACAAGGGCTACGTCAACCAGCTCGCGGTGCTCGCGAACCGTGCGCAGGAGATCGCGCGCCTGAACGACGATGCCGGCTCCGACTGGATCGGCGCGGCGGTGCTGGCCGCGCCGCAGCGTGCAGCAACGGCCTGACGGCATGCGGATTCTTGCCACGCGCCGCGCCGCCGACCTATGCTGGCCCGCAAGATGCAGGTATTGGGACCTGTGCTGCCGCCTTCGGTCCGCGACGGCCGGCGCAAACCCTTGCCGCCAACGACGATACCCACGACACAATCCTTAAAGATGCCGACACCCAAGACGCCAACATCCAAGGGAGTTACGCCGATGTCCGATCGTCTTCTTCTGCCGCGCCTGACCCGCCGCGCCGTGCTGTCCGGGGCCGCCGGCGCCGCCACGCTGGCCGTCGCCTCGCCGTTGCGCAGCCCGGCGATTGCCCAGCAGGGGCCGCTGAAAGTGGGCCTGATGCTGCCCTACACCGGCACCTACGCAAAGCTCGGCCAGTTCATCGACGAAGGGTTCAAACTCTACGTCCAGCAGAAGGGCGGCAAGCTCGGCGGCCGCGACATCGCGTTCGTGCAGGTCGACGACGAGTCCAAGCCCGAGGCCGCGACCGACAACATGAATCGGCTGGTCGGCCGCGAGAAGGCCGACGTGGTGATCGGCACCGTGCATTCCGGCGTGGCGATGGCGATGGTCAAGGTGGCGCGCGATTCCAAGACGCTGATGATCATCCCCAACGCCGGCGCCAACGACGCCACCGGTCCGGCCTGCGCGCCCAACGTCTTCCGCTCCTCGTTCTCGAACTGGCAGACCACTTTCCCGATGGGCAAGGTGCTGGCCGAGGCCGGCGTCAAGAACGTTGCCACCATCACCTGGCGCTATACTGCCGGCGCCGAGATGATCGACGCCTTCGCCGAGAACTTTACCGCGCGCGGCGGCAAGATCGCCGAGAAGCTGACGGTGCCGTTCCCCGAGGTGGAGTTTCAGGCGCTCCTGACCCGCGTCGCGACGCTGAAGCCCGATGCGGTGTTCAGCTTCTTCGCCGGCGGCGGCGCGGTGAAGTTCGTCAAGGACTATGCCGCCTCCGGCCTCAACAAGTCGATCCCGCTCTATGGCGCCGGCTTCCTCACCGACGGCACCATTCCGGCGCAGGGCGAGGCCGCCAACGGCATCCGCACCACGCTGCATTACGCCGACAACCTCGACAATCCCACCAACGTCGCCTTCCTCAAGGCGTTCAAGGACAAGACCGGCAAGGACGGCGACATCTACGCGGTGCAGGGCTATGACGCGGCGGCGCTGCTCGACGTCGGCCTCAGCGCGGTCGGCGGCGACGACAAGAAGCGCGACACCATGATCCAGGCGATGGGCGCCGCCAAGATCGACAGCCCGCGCGGCCCGTTGTCGTTCAACAAGGCGCACAACCCGATCCAGAACATCTATCTGCGCGAGGTGCGCAACGGCCGCAACGAACTGATCTCGATCGCGCAGGAGGCGGTCGACGATCCGGCGCGCGGCTGCAAGCTGACGTAAAATGTCGAGCCGACCATACGTGTCGTGCCAATATGGTGGTCGTCATGCGCGGGCTCGACCCGCGCATCCATCTTACAAGAACGTCCTCGAAGCGATGGATTGCCGGGTCAAGCCCGGCAATGACGCTCCGATTCATGACCAGTTGTTGACGCTCTGTTTCACGGAACGACTTGAATGGACCTCGTCACCTTCGGCGTGCAGCTTCTGAACGCCATCCAGTACGGCATGGTCCTGTTTCTGGTCGCCAGCGGCCTGACGCTGGTGTTCGGCATCCTCGGCGTGATCAACCTGGCGCACGGCGCGTTCTACATGATCGGCGCCTATCTCGCCTACTGGATCGCCACCTACAGCGGCAGCTTCGCGCTGGCGGTGGCCGGCAGCGTCGCCATCGCCTTCGTGCTCGGCTGGCTGATGGAGGCGGTGCTGGTCAGGCGGCTCTACGGCCGCGATCATCTGGCGCAGGTGCTTTTGACCTTCGGCGTCATCCTGGTGCTCGACGAGGGGCGCCAGATCCTGTTCGGCAAGGACGTGCATTCGGTCGCCCCGCCCGAATGGCTCGCCGGCACCATCCAGTTGACCGACAACCTGTCCTATTCGGTCTATCGCCTCGCCATCTGCGTGTTCTGCCTGATCGTTGCGGCGGCGATCTTCTGGGTGATCCGCTCGACCAAGATCGGCATGATCGTGCGCGCCGGCGCCGAGAACCGCGAGATGACCCGCGTGCTCGGCATCAAGTCGGATGTCGTCAACCGCTACGTGTTCGCCGTCGGTATTGCGCTCGCCGCATTCGGCGGCGCGGTGGTGGCGCCGGTCTCCACGGTGTTCCCCGGCATGGGCGACGGCATGCTGATCCTGTCGTTCGTCGTCGTCGTGCTCGGCGGCCTCGGCTCGGTCGCCGGCGCCGCCATCGGAGCGCTGCTGATCGGCCTCACCGACACCTTCGGCAAGGTGTTCTTTCCCAACGTCGCCAGCATCCTGATCTACGTGCTGATGGCGGCGGTGCTGATCTGGCGGCCGAACGGCATTCTGGGCCGGCGAGAGATCTAGCCGATGGACGACGCCGACATCCGCCGCTGGATCGCCATCGGCCTTGCGTGCCTCGCGGCCGCCATCGTGCTGCCGTTCCTGGTGCCGGCCTATTACGCGCAGTTCGCCGCCAAGGTCTACATCATGGGCATGCTGGCGATGGCGCTGAACCTCGTCGTCGGCCACGGCGGTCTGGTCAGCCTGTGCCATGGCGCGTTCTTCGGCCTCGCCGGCTACGCGCTGGCGCTGGCGACGCCGCGCTACGATCCCGCCGCGATCTGGTGGACGCTGCCGCTTGCGGTCGCCGCCGCGGGCGCCGTTGCGCTGGTCATCGGCGCGCTGGCGCTGCGCACGCGCGGCATCTACTTCATCATGGTGACGCTCGCTTTCGGCGAGATGCTGTTCTTCCTGTTCTTCGACACCCAGTTCGCCGGCGGCTCCGACGGCATCTTCATCAACACCAAGCCCGAGGTCGCGCTGTTCGGTTGGACGCTGGTCGATCTCGACACGCCGCTCGGCTTCTACTTCGTGGTGCTCGGCGTGCTGGTCGCGGTGATCGCGCTGTTGACGGTGCTGATCCGCTCGCCGTTCGGCCACGCCCTTGCCGCCGCCCGCGACAACGAGCGCCGCACCCGCGCGCTCGGCTTTCCGGTGTTCCGCATCCGCCTCACCGCGTTCGCGATTTCGGGGGCGCTGGCCGGGCTCGCCGGCTACTTCGCCGCCGCGCAGTTCGGCTTCGTGGTGCCGCAGATGCTTGGCTGGCATGTCTCCGCGACCGTGCTGGTGATGGTGCTGATCGGCGGCTTGCGCTCCATCACCGGGCCCTTGGTCGGCGCGATGGTGCTGCTCGGTCTCGAAGAGGTGCTGAAGGCCACCACCGAATACTGGAAGCTGATCGAGGGCATCATCGTCATCGTGCTGGTGATCGTGCTGCCCGGCGGCCTGCGCCAGCTTCTGCCGCACATCGGCGGGCGGCGGCCCGAGGCGCGCCCGGCACCGGAGGCGTCGCGCGCGGCGGATGCCGGCCATGCGTGACAGCGCTTCCGACATCGCGCTCAAGGCGCGCGGCCTCAGCAAGCAGTTCGGCGGCCTGCGCGCGGTGGCGGACGTGTCGCTCGAGGTGCGGATCGGCGAAATCCACGCGGTGATCGGGCCGAACGGCGCCGGCAAATCGACGCTGATCAACCTGTTGTCCGGCGATCTCGTCGTCAGTGCCGGCGACATCTCGCTCGATGGCGCGGCGCTCACCCACCTTCCGCCGCACCGCCGCGCGCGCGCCGGCATCGGGCGCTCCTACCAGAAGACCACCATCTTCGCCGACTTCACCGCGCACGAGAACGTCCGCCTCGCCGCACAGGCGCACGCGGCGCGGCCGCTGCGGATGATCGGCAGCGTCCATGCCGACGCCGAGGTCAACCGCCGCACCGCCGACGCCCTGATGCTGGCCGGCCTGCACGAGCGGGCCGCGGTGGTGGCGCGGCAGTTGAGCCATGGCGAACAGCGCCAGCTCGAAATCGCCATGGTGCTGGCGACCGCGCCGCGCGTCATTTTGCTCGACGAGCCGCTGGCCGGCATGGGGCAGGGCGAGGCGCGCCGCATCGTCGATCTGATCAAGTCGCTGAAAACCGGGCGCGCCGTGCTGATCGTCGAGCACGACATGGATGCGGTGTTCGAACTGGCCGACCGCCTGACGGTAATGGCCGACGGCCGCGTCATCGCCAGCGGCGCGCCCGCCGAGGTGCGCATGCACCCGGCTGTGCGCAGCGCCTATCTCGGCGACGACGGAGCGCCGGCATGAGCGCGCTTCTGGAGGTCGAGAAGCTCGAGGCGTTCTACGGCGCGAGCCAGATCCTGCACGGCATCGATCTTGCGGTGGCGCGCGGCGAGCAGGTGGCGCTGATCGGCCGCAACGGCATGGGCAAGACCACGCTGCTGCGCACGCTGATGGGGCTGGTGCCCGAATGCCGCGGCCGCGTTGCGCTCGCCGGCCGCGACATGCGGGGGCTCGCGCCGGAGTTGGTGGCGCTCGCCGGCGTCGCGCTGGTGCCGGAAGGGCGTGGCATCTTCGGCACGCTGTCGGTGACGGAAAATCTGGTGATGGCGGCGCGGCCGGGCATCGATGGCCGCACGACGTGGACGCTGGAGCGCATCTTCAAGCTGTTCCCGCGCCTGGAAGAACGTCGCCACAACGGCGGTCACCAACTGTCCGGCGGCGAGCAGCAGATGCTGACCATCGGCCGCGCGCTGATGACCAACCCCGATCTCCTGCTGATCGACGAGGCGACCGAGGGCCTCGCGCCGCTGATCGCGCAGACGATATGGCGCACGCTTGCGCTGATCCGCGACGAGGGCGTCGCGGCGATCGTGGTGGACAAGGATTTTCGCAGCCTCGCGCGGCTCGCGAGCCGCATGGTGCTTTTGTCGAAAGGGTACGTGGTGTTCGAGGGCACGCCGCAGGCGCTCGCCGCGCGGCCGGATTTATTGGAGCGCCATCTCGGCGTTTAACGAGTTTGTTTAAGACGCCGCCGCGCGCGGCAGCCGCGCCAGCACCGGCGCCACCTGTTCGGTCAGCCGCGCCAGCGCCTGTTCCACGGTGAGCCCAGCGGTGTCGACCTTGGTGTCGGCGCGCGCATAGAGCGGCTCGCGGCTCAGCAAGATGGTGCGCAGTTCGTCCATCGCCGACCGGTCGTCGGCCATCGGCCGCAGGTCGCCCTGCTTGCGCACCCGCCCCATGTGTTCCTCCGGCCGCGCCTTCAGCCACACCGTATGGAACGACGACAGCACGCGGTCGAACGTCACCGGCTCGGACACGATGCCGCCGCCGGTCGCCAGCACCATCAGGCTCTTGCGCTCGAGCAACTGCGCCAGCGCCGCCTGCTCCATGCGGCGAAACCCTTCCTGGCCGTAGAGCGCGATGATCTCGGCGACCGACAATCCGTTCAGCCGTTCGATCTCCTTGTTGAGTTCGACGAAATTCCAGCCGATGCGCTGCGCCAGCAGCCGGCCGAGAGTGGACTTGCCGGCGCCGCGCAGGCCGATCAGCGCGATGCCGGCGAAGGCGGCGCGGCGCCGCGGATCGCTGCCGTCCTGTTCGGCCAGCACCGCCTTGGCCTCCGCGATCTGATGGGGCGTCGCGCTGCGCATCAGGTCGCGGATCACCGGCCAGTCGGGCGTGACGTCGGCGGACGGGATCAGGTCTTCCAGATGCGCGCCCATGGCGTCCGCCACCCGCCGCAGCAGCACGATCGAGACGTTGCCCTTGCCGCCTTCGAGCTGCGCCAGATAGCGTTCGGAAATTCCCGAGACGCGCGCCAGCACCTTGCGCGACATGCCGCGCAGCGCGCGCATCGTGCGCACGCGCTGGCCGAGCTGCTCCAGAAAGCTGATTTCGGACGTTGATGGCTCGGCCATGGGCTGTGGGTCAGGTCGGGACGTTGTCGATCCGGGTGGGGTCATTCAGCGTGCTGAACGGCAAAATAATGCTGATGACGATTGACAGCAAGCGGCGCCATGCGCTTTATATGAATTATAATTCAAAAAGCCGGAGGAGCGCGTCATGATGGCCGACGATCGCAAATCAGTGGCGGAGGCGCGGGCAGCATGAGCGAACTGGCTCAGTCCGGCAATGCCGTCGCCTATCTTCTCGACCGCAATGTCGAGGCCGGGCGCGGCGACAAGGCGGCGTTCATCGATCCCACCTCCCAACTGACCTATGGCGAATTGCAGCGCCGCACGCGGCAACTGGCCAACCTGCTGCACAGGCTCGATGTCCGGCGCGAGCAGCGCGTCGCCATGATCATGCTCGACACCGTGGATTTCCCGGTGACGTTTCTCGGCGCGATGCGCGCCGGCGTGGTGCCGGTGCCGCTCAACACGCTGCTGACCGTCGAGCAATATGCCTACATGCTGGCCGACAGCCGCGCCCGCGTGCTGGTGGTGTCGGAGCCGCTGTTGCCGATGGTCGCCGATCTGGTCGGCCGTTTGCCCGACCTCAACCACGTCATCGTCTCGGGCGGCGAGCCCCGTGGCCATCTGCGCTTCGCCGACG
>JBDHSY010000009.1:0-18722 GCA_039808405.1 Xanthobacteraceae bacterium | reverse complement strand
TCCGCAGTCATGTAGTCGTCGACAGGCACGAAACTGGCGGGCTGCAACGCGCAGGTCTTTTGCACGCTGTCGGAAAACCTCCACATGTCTCCCTTGATGAACTTGTCGAACAGGGGCCGCAGGTTCTCCAGCGATAGGCCCGCAGGATGCCGTCGCGTGCCGCGACGAGCGTGCGCTCGGCCAGCATCGCCTGCCCACGGGCATTGGCGAACGCGATGTGGCCGCTGCCGCTGACCAGAAACACGCCGGCCTCGAGGTGGTCGAGTATCTTGGTCAGCGCCGCTTCCCTGGCTTACTGTCTGACGAACAGCCGGCCGATCGCGACCGCGCGCAGCAGATGCGGAACCAGCAGCGCCAGTCGCGCCCGCGCCTTGTCGTCGATCGCGCGATCCTGCCACTGGATGCTGAGAAAAGCGGCGCGGGTGGCGTCCCTCTCGAGAAGCTCGCCCAGCGCGTCGGTCATACGCTGCGGGACGAGCCCCTCCTTGTAAAAACGCGTCTCGCACATCTCGTCATCCGGGACGAGATCGCTCGCGGCCATCACCGAGCCGACCGGCTGGAATGCTGCGGCGGGGAAAATAGGATTCAGCGGCGCGTAGGTCTCGCGGTAGAGCTGCGCCCAGTGCCGGGGACTGTTGTAACTGGGCAGCGCGTCGCCTTCGGCGGGCGCCATGTCGTGCCAGAACAAATTCGCCGAGTTGCCGCCGACGAACTCGCTGGCCTGTCGCATCGCCTCGGGCCAGAGTTGCGGATCTATAGATGCGTCGTAAATGCACGAGATCACCGCCGAGAGCAGTTCGGGATCGGGACTGACCACGAACCCCCCGTCGCGGATCATTCAGCGCAATAGCCCCTGTCTCTCGGCGAACCGTCTCTCGGCGAACCGTTGGCGGCTTGGACCGCGCTCGTCGCAAAAAATGCGACGTTGGTATTTTACAAAACGTCCGGGCCGCTGAAAAGCCCGATTGTGCGGCCGTTACGGCCACGGCGCCACGGTCGGGCGGCGCTTTTGGAAGCCGGCCGCGCAACGGCCGTTCATGGTGCGCCAATGTGGCCGTCGAACGCGGCCGCTGCCGCTGTCGTGACATCAATCCACTGTGCGAAGCCGGCCATCGGGCAATCGGACGACGAACGCCAGTGACACGGTCGTGGCAGCCTCGACCTCCGCGAGATCGGCGATGGATAGAGCGGCGAGGCACCGTGACAAACCATCCGCATCGGGGTGGCGCAGAATGATTTTCTCGAGGTGAAGCCCTGACGGCTGCATGCCTTGTGATGGATGCTGATCGCCATCCCACTGGATGAAGGACGGAATGAGGCCGTCGAATGCCGAAAGGCCGCTGTCCGGCACCGTCAGTTGCCAGGACAGCGCGCCCCGCGACATCGAGCGGACCGGCCCCAGATCGACCGGGCTTGCCGCCCGGACGGCAGCAAGGTCGCTCGTGCTGACCACCCAGCCGACCGGAGCGGGCTGGTGACGCAGCCGTTCGCGGCGCGTTGCGAGGTCGAGCCCGAACCAGCGGGGATGTTGCGGATGGGGCGCTTCGGGATCGATTGCGATCACCTCGATGAACTGGCCAGGGCCGGTTCGCATCACGCAGTTATGCGTCGCCATATCGGGGTGCTTGCCGCCGCGAGGAATCGCGACACCAAAGGTAGCCTGAACGAATGCCGCGCCCTGATCGAGATCGGCGGCTCCGATCGTGATGTGGTCAATCGTGTTGGTCATGGTCGCCTGACTGTGTGTTGAAAGCGGCCTGTCGAGTGGGCCCTTGTCGGGGTGCCGGCTCAATGGCGTTCGATCCGGGCCAGGCCAGCCTCGAGATCGGCGATGAGACCTGCCGGATCCTCCAGGCCGATGCTGAGCCGGATCAACTGACCAGCGTGGGGCCATGGCGGGGCCGTCCGTGCCGCCGCCACATCGGCTGGCAGGATCAGGCTCTCAAAGCCCCCCCAACTCAGTCCGATACCGAACAGCTCAAGGCCGTCGACGAAATCGTGCAGCGCCGCTTTCGGGCACGGGGCCATCAGGAAGCTGAATACGCCCGCGGCCCCTGAAAAGTCCCGTCGCCAGTTGTCGTGGCCGGGACAGGACGGCAGCGCCGGATGCAGCACTTTTTCGATCAGCGGATGTCCGGTCAGCCATTCGGCGACCGCACGCGCGGATGCGTCGTGGCGCTTCATGCGCACCTCGAGCGTGCGAAGCCCCCGCGCCGTCAGGAAAATCTCAGCCGGGCTGGCCCGTTCGCCGAAGGCGAGCGTGGTGCGCCGGATGCGGTGATAGCAGGCTTCGCCGGCCACGATGAAGCCGATCATCACATCGGAGTGTCCGCTCAAATACTTTGAGCCGGAGTGAACCGACACGTCGACGCCCAGGCTGAGCGGCTTGAGGAAGATCGGCGTCGACCAGGTGTTGTCGAGGATCGTGATCGCGCCGACGCTCTTGGCCGCGGCGACGAAGGCGCGGATATCCGGCACTTCGAACGTATTCGAGCCCGGCGCCTCGAGAACGACCAGGCGGGTGGCGGGCCGCAGCAGGCGGTTGATGCTCGCCACGTCCATCGGATCGAAGAATTCGGTCTCGACGCCGAGCGGCCCGAGCACGTCGATGCAAAAGCTGCGCGTCGGCCCGTAGACCGAGTTCGCAACCAGAATGTGGGCGCCCGGCGTGGCGAACGGCAGAATCGCCATGGTGATCGCTGCCAGCCCGGACGATACCGCAATGGCGCCAAATCCGCCTTCCAGCTGGGCAATCGCGTCCTCGAGCGCGAACGTCGATTCCGTGCCGTAGCGCGCATAGTTCAGCGTGCCTTTGTCGAACCTCGCCTTGCGCGCGGCCTCGTAGTCGGCAAGCGAATCGAAAATATAGGTGGAGGCGAAGTCGAGCGGAAAATTGACCGGGCGCACGCGCCCTTTCGGACGCCCGATGTGGATCACGTCATCGGTCATTCAATCCCCGCAAATGCTGTCGGCGTGCTGATGAATCCAAGTTCGTACCGGTGGGCCGATCGAGCACGGATCGTATCCCGCCCCTCGAAGGGCGCGCGATCCCGCGGCTCGCTGTCAGGCGGGCTCGGGGGCGACTATTGGACCATTGGCGGCCTTCCACCCTTTGAGACCGCCTTTAAGATGGGTCGCGTTCTTCACTCCCATCGATTGAACGGTGTGCACCGTGAGCGCCGCCCGCCAGTCGAGGGCGCAATGGAATAACAGCTTCTTGCCGGCGGCAAACTCGGGTTTGAAATAGGGGCTATCCGGATCGATCCAGAATTCCACCATTCCCCGCGGGCAGTGAAAGCTGCCGGGGATATATCCGTCGCGCTGTCGCTCGCGGATGTCGCGGACGTCGACGATCAGCCAGTCCGGATCGTTCACCAGATTCATCGCATCGACCGGCTCGATCGCGGTGATATTGGCCTCGGCTTCTTCCAGAAGCTGCTTGATTCCGCGCGGAAGAGAGGGTGACATACGGTATGTATTCCAATATATAGAACGAATGTTTCTTATCCTGACATGCTTGTGTGGGGCGCACAAGTGGCAGCCTCACCCTTGTCACCCGGCCCGGAGGAAATCGGCTATGACGCAGCGGGTTGATGCGACCCTCAACAAGGGGCTGAAGATTCTGGAGACGCTCGCCGCCTCGCAGGCGCCGCTGGGCATCACCGACCTGTCGAACGAACTCGGGCTGAACAAGTCCAACATCCACCGTCTGGTGAAGACTCTGTGTACGCTGGGATATGTGTCGCAGTGTCCTGACCGCAGCTATCGGGCCAGTCTGAAAATCTGGAAGCTCGGCACCATGGTGATGAACCACACCAATCTGGCCCAGCTTGCGACGACCGCGATGAACAGCCTCGCGCAGGCCACCGGAGAATCGGTCCACCTATCGGTACGGGATGGCCTGAAGGTGCTGTATATCGAGAAAATCGACAGTGCCCAATCGGTCCGCGCCTATACCGTTCGGGGCGGTTCCGCGCCGCTGCATTGTGTCGCGACCGGCAAGGTGTTGCTCGCCTACAATTACGATGCGCTGCGCGCGCCGATCGCCGGTACGCTGGAGGCGTTCACGCCGAAAACCATTACCACGCTGAAAGCACTCGATGCGGAGATCGCCAGCATCCGCAAGACCGGCCTCGCCATCAATGCCGGCGAGTATCGGGCCGATGTCGGCGGTATCGCGGCTCCCATTCTGGACGATGACGGCAATGTGCTGGCGGCGATCGGAATTTCCGGGCCGTTGTCGCGGCTGCCGCGCACGAAGATCAAGGAGCTGTCGCCGCTGGTGAGCAGCGCCGCCGCATCGGTATCGCAGCTCATCAGGTCGCGTCAGCGCTGAAAGTCAGATCCGAAGGAGGCGGTTGGGCGCCGGCCGGGCGGGACGGCGCGACGGTTGTCAGGATCGGGGTATCGTTTATTATACTGAATATGTGTTCTGTATTATAGAACAACCCAGGACCCGTGATGACCCCTCCCGTCGGCCGATCCAAGCGCTCGCACAGTTCGCACTACGGCGCCT
The DNA here is from genome assembly GCA_039808405.1 of Xanthobacteraceae bacterium. Taxonomy (GTDB): domain Bacteria; phylum Pseudomonadota; class Alphaproteobacteria; order Rhizobiales; family Xanthobacteraceae; genus PRO6. Next base: position 14,206 of record JBDHSY010000009.1, on the reverse strand, counting down.
TCTTTGGCCAATGGGTCGATGACAGGCTGGTCATCACCCCGCATCCCGACGACCCGCACCCCAACCGCATCATCCAGAATCTCGCCGGCGCGATACGCCACAAGGCGCGGGTGGCGCGGCCGATGATCCGTCGCGGCTGGCTGGAAAACGGACCGGGCAGGGATGCCCGGCGCGGTCGCGACGCGTTCGTCGCCGTGCCGTGGGACGAGGCGCTCGATCTGGTTGCCGCCGAACTGCGGCGGGTTCGAACCCGGCATGGCCCCGGCGGCATTTACGGCGGCTCCTACGGCTGGAGCAGCGCGGGGCGTTTCCATCACGCCCAAAGCCAGGTTCACCGCTTCCTGAACTTTGCCACCGGGGGCTATGTTCGCTCGGTCAACACCTATTCGTCGGGCGCGGCGTCGGTGATCCTGCCGCATATCATCGGCACCTACGATCAGATTTCCCGCTTCAATGTCGCCTGGGACGATATCGCTGCCCATACCGATATCGTGCTTGCGTTCGGCGGCATGGCGCTGAAGAACTCGTCGGTCGCCCCGGGCGGGGTCAGCCGCCACAGCGAACGCGACCACATGCGCGCGATGCATGCCCGCGGCGGCCGCTTCGTGCTGATCAGCCCGCTCCGTGACGACCTGCCGCCGGAGATCGCGGCGGAGTGGCTGGCGCCCCGGCCCGGCACCGATACCGCCCTGATGCTCGGCATCGCCCATACGCTCGCCGCCGGCAATCTGCATGACCGCGATTTTCTTGCGCGCTGCTGCGTCGGCTGGAGCGCATTTGAAGACTATCTGATGGGCCGCAGCGACGGCGTCGTGAAGGACGCCGCGTGGGCAGCAAAGATCAGCGGCATTGCCGCCGACGCGATCGTCGGGCTGGCGCGGTGGCTCCCCGGCAAGCGCGTGCTGGTGGTGGTATCCCACTCGCTCCAGCGCGCCGAACACGGCGAGCAGCCGGTGTGGATGGCGACCGTGCTGGCGGCGATGCTCGGCCAGCTCGGGCTGCCGGGCGGTGGCTTCAATTACGCGCTCGGCGCCATGGCCAATTCGGGACGGCGCTCCAATCTCGTCCCCATTCTGTCGTTGCCGCAGGGCCGGAATCCGGTCAAGGAGTTCATCCCGGTGGCGCGGATCGCCGACATGCTGCTCAATCCCGGCGCGCCGTTCGACTATGACGGCCAAAAGCTGACCTATCCCGACATCCGGCTGGTCTATTGGGCCGGCGGCAACCCGTTCCACCACCATCAGGACTTGAACCGGCTGCGCGCGGCATTCGCGCAGGTCGAGACGCTGGTGGTGCACGAGATCGGCTGGACCGCCACCGCGCGCCATGCCGACATCGTGTTGCCGGCCACGATGACGCTGGAGCGCAACGACATCGGCGGCACCAGCCACGATCCGCTGCTGATTGCCATGCACCGGGTGGCCGAGCCTTACGGTGAGGCCCGCAACGATTATACGATCTTTACCGCGTTGGCCGAGCGGCTCGACTGCGCCGAAGCCTTCACCGAGGGGCGTGACGCCGACCAGTGGCTGCGGCACCTTTACAAGGCCACGCAGGACGGCCTTGCCGCGCTGGGACTTGAAGCGCCGGATTTCGACACCTTCTGGGAGCGCGGCGAACTGGTGCTGCCGCAGGGGCCGCATGACGGCGGCGTGCTGCGCGCCTTCCGCGACGACCCCGACGGCCAGCCGCTGCCGACCCCGAGCGGCAAGGTCGAGATCTTCTCCGAGCGCATCGCGAGTTTCGGCTATGCCGACTGTCCCGGCCACCCGGCCTGGATTCCCCCGGCAGACGTGGTGAACAACGAGACGCCGCTGCAACTGGTCGCCAACCAGCCCGCGACCCGCCTGCACAGCCAGTTCGACTTCGGCACCTATTCGACCGAGATGAAGCATCGCGGCCGCGAGGTGATGCGCATCAACCCGCAAGATGCCGCGCCGCGCGGCATCGCGGACGGCGACATCGTGAAGCTGTCGAACGCGCGCGGCGCCTGCCTCGCCGCGGCAAGGCTCAGCGATGATGTGCGGCCGGGCGTGGTGCAGTTGCCGACCGGGGCCTGGTACGACCCGGAGGATCCGACCGACGACAAGCCGCTGTGCGTCCACGGCAACCCGAACGTGCTGACGCGCGACGTCGGCACCTCGAGTTTGGCGCAAGGCTGTAGCGGCCAGCTCACCGTGGTTGAGGTCGAGCGCTTCACCGGCAACCTGCCGCCGATCCAGGCGTTCGACCCGCCGCGTTCGGCCGGGTAGCCCTCCACCGGCGATCAGCGGCGCCTGTTGATCGCGGCCCAGATTTGCGCCGCCGTTGCCGGCATGTCGATCCGGTCGATGCCGAGCGGGTGCAGCGCATCGAGGATCGCACCGATAACTGCGGGCGGCGCACCGATCGTGCCGGATTCGCCGGCGCCTTTTGCGCCGAGCGGATTGTTGCGGCACGGCGAACTCTGATCGAGCAACGAGGTGAAGTTGGGAATATCGATGGCGCGCGGCAGCGCATAGTCCTGCAGCGTGGCCGTCAACAGCTGGCCGGTCTCGTGCTCGTGCACGACGTGCTCCATCAACGCCTGACCGATGCCCTGGGCGACCCCGCCATGAATCTGCCCCTCGACGATCGGCGGATTGAAGACGACGCCGACGTCATCGACGCAGGTATAGCGATCCAGCGTCGGCATTCCGGTTGCCGGATCGATCTCGACTTCGCAGACGTGCGCGCCGTTCGGCCAGCTCTCGCCGGATACCGTATGCGAATAGGCAAAGCTCAGTTCGCCGTCCGGGGCGCGGGCGGCCAGTTGCGACAGCGTCAGGCGATGATCGGTCCCGGCGATGCGGAAGGTACCGCCGCCATATTCGATGTCGCCGACGGCCGCCTCCAGCGCTTCCGCAGCAAGCTCCTTGAATCGCGCAAGCGCTTCGGTGCTGCCGATGGCGACAGCGCTGCCCCCGACGAACAGCGATCGTGAGCCGAAGCTGCCAAAGCCGTTGGCGACGTCGGTGTCTCCGAACCTGACCACGACGTCCGGCGGGGCGATCTCGAAAACGTCGGCGACGATCTGCGCCAGCGTCGTGACGATTCCCTGTCCCATCGGAATGACGGCGGTTTCGACGAGCAGGCGCCCGTCGGCGAGAGCAATGATGCGGATATCCTCGGTGAAGGCATTGCCTCCTGTCCACTCGATGAACATGGCGAGGCCGCGTCCACGCAACAGGCCGCGCGCCTCGCTGGCGCGCCGCCGTTCGGCAAAGCCGTCCCAGTCGGACCGGGCGAGCGCGCGGTGTAGAATGGCCGGGAAGTTGCCGGAGTCGTAAGTCTCGCCAATCGCGGTACGAAACGGCATGGCGTCCGGCTCGATCAGATTGCGCCGCCGCATTTCGGCGGGGTCGAGTGCGAATGTGCGTGCCGCATGGTCGATCAGCCGCTCGATGGCATAGATCGCTTCCGGCCGCCCCGCGCCCCGGTAAGGGGCAGTCGCCTGGGTGTTGGTGAGGACCCCCTGAACCTGAATGTCGATCACGGGGATTCGATAGACGCTGGTCGCGACCTTGGGGCCGAGCGTCAAGGCGAGGATCGGCCCGGCCGGGGCCGGGTAGGCGCCGAGATTGACCGTCGTTCGCGCCCGCAGCGCGAGGATACGCAACTGGTCATCGAGCGCGATCGCGACGGTGCTTGTCTGGTCGCGTGCGTGGGTGGCGCCGAGAAAGTCGTCGAGCCGCGATCCCCGCCATTTGACCGGCTTGCCGAGCTGGAATGCGAAATGGGCAACCAGCGCATCCTCCGGGTACAGGTACCCCTTCATGCCGAAGCCGCCGCCGATGTCGGCCACCTTGATCCGGAGATCGTCGGCGGATCGCCCCAGCGCCGCGCTCAGTTGCTTCAACACGTTGGTCGGATTTTGCGAGCCGGTATGCAGCGTCACCCGTCCGGAGCCGGTCTCGGGAATGGCCAGCGCGCTTCTCGGCTCCAGCGGCGAGGGAAAGATACGCTGATTGATCAGGTCGAGCGCAACGGTATGCGGAGCGCTGTCGAAGATCTCCGCCACGCGCCGGGCATCGCCGAAACACCTCGTGGTCACGACGTTGCTGCCGGCGACGGCGTGGACCAGCGGCGCCTGCGGCGCCAGCGCGGATGGGATATCGGTCACCGCCGCCCTGTCGTCAAGTTCGACTACGATATGCTCGACAGCGTCCTCGACCGCGCGCTGCGATGTGCCGACGAGGGCGGCGACGATCTCGCCGATATGCCGCACGCGATCGACCGCAATCGGATGGCGGGAAGGACTTTGCATCGGTCCGCCATCCGGCCCGGGATACTCTCTGAGGATCGGAATCGGCCGGATGCCGGCAGCCACGAGGTCACGGCCGGTCGCTCCGGCGACGATTCCATCGCATGCCAGCGCCGCGCAAAGATCGACCGACACGATATCGGCATGTGCGACGTTCGCGCGCAAAAGCCCGAGATAGAGCTGGCCCTCCGCGCGGCAGTCGTCGGCGTAGCGACCGCGCCCGGTGATCAGGTTCTGGTCTTCCAGGCGAGGGACGTGCTGACCTGCACCGAATTTCATGGCCGGGCCTGTCGGGTTCACACGCCCGCAGCGGCGAGAGAGGGGCGGGTGGGGCGATGGATTATGGGGATGGCTTGCGCATCGCGGTCGCGGGGGATGCGCAAGCCATCGTTGTCGTGCGCGGCGCTGTGGCCGGCCTACAGACCGCCAACAACCTGGATTGCCACCTTCGCTTCCCTCACAGGGAGCTTGACCACGAGGAATGTGCAGGCCGGCGGATCGTGCCAGGGCACCCACGCATCCCATCGCGTGTGGACCTCGTCGATGGCGCGCGCGTCGGGGCACAAGATGGTCGCGGTCAGCATCTTGTATTTGGTGGTGCCGCATTCCTTCAGCATGCGATCGATCTGATCGAGAATCTGCTGGGTCTGCTCGGCGACGGTCGGTGACAGAACGTCGGCGGTTATGGCCGGAAGATAAACGGCACCCTCATGGATAACCGCGGCGCTCGAACTTTTGTCCGATCCGAAATATTGAATGGTCATGGATGACACTCCAGCAGCGCGTCAGACTGCGGCCGTAACCTGGATCGCCACCAGATGGCGCGGGGTGATCAGCTTGGCCTCCATCGGCGTGCGGGTCGGCAGGTGGCCGGGGATGACCCAGGAATCCCAAACCTGGTTGACGGCTTCAAAGTCGCGCATATCGGCGAACACGATCGTCGCGGTCAGCAGCTTCGACTTGTCGGTTCCACACAGCGCGAGCGTTTCCTCGATCTGTCCGAGAATCTGCCTGGCCTGTTCGGCGGCGGTCGGCGCCGGGTCCTTGGCGACGTTACCGGCAAGGTAGGCGGTCTTGCCGTGGATGACGGCGCGGCTGTAGCGCGTACCTGAACCGACATACTTGATATCCATGCTCGCTATCTCCGGTAGGGTGGGTTGGCTTCCGGCGATCCGGAAGCGGGGGTGGATTCGAGGGGGCGCGATGGCGTCGCGCGACGCAGCTGTCGTTCGTGGAAGCAGCCGATGCGGTGCGCTGTCGGGGCCATCGCTACGCCTGGGCTCCGGCGAGCGCGCGCTCGAGTTGGCGGGCGACGGCCAGCACGAGGCTCTCGCTGTTCGGCCGCCCGACGAGCTGCACCCCGATCGGCAGCGCGGCGACGCCCGGGACCGGCAGGCAGACGATCGGCAGCCCCGCCGATGAAATCGGCTGGGTGAAGCGGCCGATCGTCGGGCGCACCGGATACGTGTGGCCGTCGATCTCGATCGTCTCCTCGCCGAACCGCGGCGCCAGCATCGGGCTTGCCGGGAGCAGCAGCACGTCGACATCCTCGAACAGCCGCTCAAGCTCGGCGCGAAACCACCTCTGGAACTGCTTGGCCTTGATGTACCAGGCGGCAGGCAGGAGCGCGCCGGCAAGAAACCGATAGCGGGTTGCGGGATCGAACAGGTCCGGGCTGCGCCGCAGGTCGTCGAGCCGCAGTGCCGAAGCTTCGCTGCTGGTAATGGCGTAGGCCGCGGCACGCGCGGCATCCGGTGCAGGAATCTCGACGGCCCGGCGTCTCGGAAACTGAGCGCAGGCCGCGCTCAACGCCGCCCGGGCCGCCGGTGTCATCCGCTCGGCAAAATATCCGGTGGCTTCGCCGACAACCACATCGCTCAGCTGTTTGCCGATGTCGGCTTCGCCGCTCAGTGCACGCCATGCGAGTGCGACATCGCTCACCGAGCTGCCGATCCAGCCGACATGATCCTGGCTCGGCGCCAGCGGCACCATTCCGGCCCGATCGACCCGGCCGAAGGTCGGCTTCATGCCGACCACGCCGCAGAACGACGCCGGAATCCGGATCGAGCCATTGGTATCGGTGCCGAGCGCCAGCGGCACCATTCCGGCCGCGACGGCGGCGCCGGATCCGCCCGACGATCCGCCAGCGGTGCGGGTGAGGTCGTGCGGGTTACAGGTGCGTCCGTAATGGGCGTTGTCGGTCAGGAACCCGTAGGCGAACTCTTCCATGTTGAGCGCACCGACAAGGACCGCGCCCGCGCGCTCGAGCGCACGGATCGCGGCCGCATCGCGATCGGCGGCAGCATTGGCAGCCAGCACGCGCGATCCGGCGATGGTGACGATGCCGGCAATGTCGAACAGGTCCTTGGCGGCAAACGGCACGCCGGCAAGCGGGCCCGGGTCCTTGCCGGCCGCGACAAGCGCATCGATCTCGCGCGCGCGGCGGCGTGCCCGCTCCGCCGTTACAGCCGTGAATGCGTTGATCGCAGCGTTCTGCGTAGAGATCACGCTCAGTGCACGCTCGATAACGTCCGCTGCGGCGAGATCGCCACCCCGCACTTGTTCGGCAATGCTGGAAGCATCATGGAGCATCGCAGGGCTCTCTCCGCGCTATTCGCTTGCGTCTGTCGCCGGAATATCAAAGTCGAGGAGAGGTCGGATCAGTGCCAGGTTCAACTCGAGCTGGGCGACGACAGGCTCGCGATGGTGAGCGGCAATATCGAGATTTACCGCCGCTGCTGCGCCTTCAAGCCACCTTTCGAGTTGCTGCCGATCTCCAATCATCCTCGCTCCCGAACATTCGTTTTTCGCTGCGGCGACACCCGGACGGTGCGGTGAGGCGAAGCTTCCTGCCATTGCCGAACAAGCAGAATATCGATCTGAGTTGTTCCGTATATTGGAAATATAATTTTGTATATTGACATAAAGCATCCCTCTGCAATGATTGCAATAGCCGTGGGGGACAATGCGGCAATGAATCGAGACATCAAATCGACGGTCTAATTCTGTCAGGCCGGAGCGTCAGTCCGAGCGGACGAAGATGGCGTCGAACAGCCCAAGAGGAAGGTAGTTGAACATGGATTTTTCTTATCGGGATCGATTGAAGCTGCTCGGAGGCGGCGCAGTTCTGACCGGCTTGTATGCGGGCGGTATGCTTCCCGCAATGAGCGTGGTCGGCGATGCGCTGGCGCAGGACGCCAAGAAGAAAGTGCTGCGGGTGACCATCATTCCCGAGCCGCCGATTCTCAACTCGGCGTTCAATACGGCGATCATGGTCCAGCAGATTTCGACGAAAATGCTGGATGGTCTGCTGACCTACGATAAGAAGTTCGATCCGATGCCGTCGCTGGCGACGGAGTGGAAGGTCGCCGACGATGGCCTGTCCATCACGTTCAAGCTGCGACCCAACGTGAAGTGGCACGACGGGGCTCCGTTCTCGTCGGCCGACGTCAAGTACACGGTGGAAGAGGTTCTGAAGAAGCACCACCCCCGGGGGCGGGCGACCTTCGCCAACGTGTCCACCGTCGAAACGCCCGACCCGCTGACCGCGATCATCAAGTTCGACAAAGCATCGCCGTACGTGATGGCGGCGCTGTCCGCCTCGGAATCGCCGATGCTGCCGAAGCATCTCTATGAGGGCAGCGATCCTCCCACCAACAAGCTTGGCCTCGCCCCTGTCGGCACCGGTCCTTACAAGTTTGTCGAATGGCAGCGCGGCAGCTACATCACGTTGGCGCGCAATCCCGACTACTGGGTGCCGGGAAAGCCGGAAGTCGAATCGCTGATTGTTCGCTTCATTCCTGATTCCGGAGCCCGCGCCGTGGCGTTCGAAACCGGAGAACTGGATATCGGAGGCACGGACCCGGTTGCGCTGGCCGACCTCGAGCGCATCAAGAGCATCCCGCACCTCGCGGTCACGACCGACGGCTACGCGATGTGCGGGGCGATGTACTATTTCGAGTTCAATATGCGCGACCCCCAGTTCAAAGATCTGAGGGTGCGCCAAGCTATCGCACACGCGATCAATCGCGATTTCGTGGCGAAGAACGTCTGGTTCGGCTACGGCTCTGCGGCAACCGGTCCGGTTTCTCAGAAGCTGGTCAAGTTCTATAACGCGGATGTTCCAAAGTATCCGTACGATCCCAAGAAGGCCGAGGCGCTGCTTGATGCTGCCGGCTTCCCTCGCAAGGCAGGCGGCATCCGGTTCCGTATCGCGCACGATCCGTCGACCTACTCCGAGCAGTACCGGCGCTTCGCCGAATACTTCAAGCAGGCGATGCGCGCTATCGGTATTGACGTGGATATCCAGAATACCGATGCGGCGACATTCCAGCGTCGCATCTGGACTGACAACGTCTATCAGACCGCGTCCTACGGCATCTTCAATATGGCAGATCCGACGATCGGTGTGCAGCGGATGTACTGGTCCAAAAACATCCGGAAGGGCGTGCCTTACTCCAATGGATCGGGTTACACCAACCCGGAGATGGACGCCTTGCTCGAAGCCAGTCAGAACGAGGTGGATCCGGCGAAGCGGCGTGGATTGTTCGACAAGATGCAGGTTCTGGCTATGACGGATCTGCCGATCATTCCGATCATCAACGTCGATTACACCACCGTTTACAACAAGCGGATCAAAGGGCTGACCGACGATCTCGAAGGCGTGTTCGGAACATATGCCAATATTGCGTGGACCTAGCGGGCAGCTTTGCTCCGAGACCGATAGCCGCATCTGCGGCTATCGGTCAGAGGGAACGTCACGATGAAGCGATACCTCGTTCGCCGCGCAGGCCAGGCTCTCGTCGTTCTGGTGCTGATTGCCTGTGTTAACTTTCTCATCCTGAATCTGGCGCCGGGAGACGTTGTAGATGTTTTGGCTGGAGAGAGCGGTGCGGGCGATATCGAATACCTGCAGCAGCTCCGTGAGCAATATGGGCTCGACCGGCCAGTGTACGTCCAGCTGGGGCACTACCTGCTCAATCTTGCACAACTCAACCTCGGTCACTCGCTACGGTTTCAGCTTCCGGTGCGGGACCTGATCCTGATGCGTCTTCCAGCCACGTTGCTGCTGATGTTCTCCAGTCTTTCGCTTGCATTCATCGGAGGCATTGTTTTCGGTGTAGCCGCCGCCCGATCTCCTGGGTCGATGCGCGATTCGTTCATCTCGACGATGGCCTTGCTCGCCTACTCGACGCCGCTGTTCTGGGCGGGCTTGATGCTGATCATCCTGTTCTCGGTCAAGTTCGGTGTTCTGCCGAGCGGTGGAATGCGAACCATCGGAGGCCCGGACGATCTGTACGGCATGGTGGTCGATGTCGGCCGGCATCTCATTCTGCCCTCGATCACGCTGGCACTGTTCTATATGGCGACCTACACGCGCCTGATGCGGGCCTCGATGCTCGATATCTACAACATGGATTTTGTGCGTACGGCAAAAGCCAAGGGGCTGTCGCCTCTGAAAACAGCCTATCGGCACGTCGTCCCCAACTCGATCCTGCCGCTGATCAGCCTGTTCGGCGTCCAGCTTGGATCCGTGCTCGGCGGTTCCGTGGTCGTCGAAGTGGTGTTCGGGTGGCCGGGTCTTGGCACGCTCGCGTTCGATGCGCTGTTCCAGCGCGACATCAATCTGCTGATGGGCATTCTGTTCATGTCGTCGATCCTGGTCATCATCGTCAATCTCGTGATCGATCTGCTGTACAGCTGGCTCGATCCCCGCATCGAGGTGGAGGCATGATCGAGCGGGAGTCCCTGATCCGACGCTACTGCCACAGCACGACCGGGGTGATCGGGCTGGTAATCCTTGCCTTCGTGGTGGTGATGGCGGCATTCGGGCCGATCATCTATCCCGTCGATCCGTGGGCCATGGTAGCGCGCCCGTTGCAGTGGCCGTTGATCGACACCGATGCGCCGCTCGGGTCGGATATTCTCGGCCGCGACGTATTGAGCGGGCTGGTCAATGGCGCGCGCGTCTCGCTTATCATCGGGGTTTCGGCCACTGCGGCGGCTGTCGCCATCGGTGTGACGATCGGAGCGCTTTCCGGATACTTCCGCGGCATCATGGACGATATCCTGATGCGCCTGACCGAGGTGTTTCAGACGATCCCGAATTTCCTGTTCGTCATCGTTCTGGTCGCCGTATTCAGCCCATCGGTGTTCACGATCAGCGCCGCCATCGCGGTGGTGTCCTGGCCACCCGTGGCGCGCCTCGTGCGTGGCCAATTCCTGACGCTCCGACAGCGCGCTTTCGTCGAATCCTGCGTCGTGGTCGGCATGAGCACGCCGCGTATCATTTTTACCCAGATCCTGCCGAACTGCATCGCGCCGGTCATCGTCACGTCATCGATCATGGTCGCAACGGCGATTCTGATCGAGGCCGGCCTGTCGTTTCTCGGACTTGGCGATCCCAATATGATGAGCTGGGGAGCGATGATCGGCTTCGGCCGGCAGTCGCTTCGCACCGCGTGGTATCTGACGCTGATTCCGGGGGTGGCGATCCAGCTGACCGTGCTGTCGATCAGCTTCGTCGGCGAAGCGCTGAACGATGCCCTCAACCCGCGGCTGGGATAGCGCGATGAAGCCCATTCTTGAAGTGCGCGACTTGTCGATCGAAGCGGGGCCGAAGGCGCACCCGATCCCGCTGGTCCAGGATGTCAGTTTCTCGGTCGCCGAAGGCTCGACGCTGGCGATCGTCGGGGAATCCGGTTGCGGCAAGTCGGTCACGGCGATGGCGCTGATGCGTATCCTGCCGGAGCCTGCGGTTCGCATCAGCGAGGGCGAAATCCGCTTCTGCGACGAGGATCTGGTGGCCGCGCCGGAGCGGCGGATGCAGGAGATCCGGGGCAACATCATCTCGATGATCTTCCAGGACCCGATCGCGTCGTTGAATCCGATTCAGACGATCGGAGACCAGATCATCGAAGTGATTCGCACGCACCAGTCGATTTCAAAGCGCGAGGCACGAAAACGGGCGATCGCATTGCTGCAAAGCGTGCGGCTACCGGATGCCGAAAAACGGATTAACTATTACCCCCATCGGCTGTCTGGCGGGATGTGCCAGCGCGTCATGATCGCAATGGCGATGGCCGGATCGCCACGGGTGATCATCGCCGATGAGCCGACGACCGCGCTCGACACCACCGTTCAGGCCCAGGTCATGGCGCTGTTGCGCAAGGCACAGACCGAAACCGGAACGGCCATCATTCTCATCACCCATAATCTCGCGACGGCGGCGGAATCCGCCAAGGACGTCGCCGTGATGTATGCGGGGCGGATCATCGAGTACGGGCCGGTGCGGGAGGTCTTCATTGCGCCGGCGCATCCCTATACGCAGGGGCTGTTGGGTGCGATCCCGGACAATGCGGATGGCGATGGCGAGATTGCCAAGCTGACGGAGATCTCAGGCAACGTGCCTCGCCCCGGCACCTTGCCGCAGGGCTGTGCCTTCGAGCCGCGCTGCAAGAGCGCCCAGCCGCAGTGCCGCCAGCAGCGCCCGGAACTGACGATGAGCGGCGCCCGGAAAGTTGCCTGCTTTTTCCCAAATGCGGAGCTGGCCGCGCAATGACTGCCCTGCTTTCGTGTCGCGACCTGGTCGTTGAGTACGCTACCGCCGACGGACCGTTACGGGCGGTCGATCGCGTCAGCCTCGATATCGAGCACGGGCAGACGCTGGCGCTCGTCGGCGAATCGGGGTGCGGGAAGTCGACGCTGGCGCGCGCCATCATGGGTCTGACGCGGGTCACCAGCGGTTCGATCAAGCTCGAGGGGCGCGAACTGGTCGGGCTCAGTGCGCGCGAGTTCAAGCCCCATCGGCCATCGATTCAAATGGTGTTCCAAAACCCTTATGGATCGTTGAACCCGCGCCTTTCGGTCGGCCGGATCGTTGAGGAGCCGATGCTGATCCAGAAGATCGGCACCTCGGAAACGCGGCGCAAGCGTGTGCTCGATCTGCTCGATCGGGTTGGCCTCGCATCGGCCGCCGCAACGCAGTATCCGCATCAGTTTTCCGGCGGGCAGCGCCAGCGCGTTGCCATCGCCCGCGCGCTGGCGCTCAATCCAAAACTGATCGTCTGCGACGAGCCGGTGTCGGCGCTCGACGTTTCGGTTCAGGCGCAGGTGCTCAATCTGCTTGTCGAGCTACAGAAAGATCTGGGCATATCCTATTTGTTCATCTCGCACGATCTTGCGGTGGTCCGGCACATCGCACATGCGACGGCCGTGATGTATCTCGGCCGGATGGCCGCCCGCTCGACCAGCCGCGAGTTCTGGAAGAGGCCGGCGCATCCTTATGTGCAGGCGCTCAAGGAGGCGACGCCCTCGATGGAGGCGATCCGTGCCGGCATTTCGGGGCATCCGATCCTCGAGGGCGAAATCCCCAGCGCGCTGAATCCGCCGCCCGGCTGCCGTTTCTCGCCACGATGCCGCTACGGGATCGATATCTGTCGACGGACCGATCCGCCACTGCGTCAGCTCAACGACCGGAGTTGGGTCGCCTGCCATCGTGTCACGGTGGCGGCCGATGGCACGGTCGAACCTCCGGAGCCTCTGACGGTGCAGGGATGAGGCGCCCGCCGCGTTTCGCGACGCGGCGGCGTTGTGATCGACGAAGGAAGGAGAGGGGCGGGCGGCGTGCCGATGCCCTCGGAGCGACGGTTCAGTCCGTCTGGCCCGAGTCGAACTGCGCGGCGTGCTGCCCGAGACGTGGCGGCCCCAGCCGGATCGCCGGCGCGGCCCCGTCGAAACGAATCGGGAAGCCGATCGTCCTGGTGACCACCCCGTTGGGCAGCGTCAACGGCTCGACCCACCCCATGAAGACCGATTGCGGGTCCTCGACGGCCGCCGAGTAAGTGTTGATCGGTACGCAGGGAACGCCAGCGCCGGCGAACATCGCGATCAGATCCTGCGTGCACCTGTCGGCGAAGATCTCCTCGAGTATCGCCTTCAACTCGCTCTGATGTCTGGCGCGAAGCTCCGTCGAGGTGAAGCGTGCGTCGTCCAGAAGCTCTTGCCGCCCGAGAAGCTGACAGACCTTCTGCCAAAGGGCGTTGGTTCCCGCCGCCATGACAAAGTAGCCGTCGCGCGCCTTGAATGCCTGATAGGGGGCATTGCGCGGATGAGCGGAGCCGAGCTTGACCGGGTCTTTGCCCGATCCGAAATACTCGCTGGTCTGAAGCGCGGCAAATGCCAGCGAGGCGCCCATCATCGGGACGTCGATATGAACCCCGCTGCCGGTTTTCTCGACGCGGCGCAGTTGGGCGCAGATGGCGAATCCGGCATAGAGGCCGGCCGAAAAGTCCGATATCGGAATGCCGGCCTTGATCGGCGGGCCGTCCTGTTCGCCGGTTACGCTCATGATTCCGCTGATCGCCTGGACACTGACGTCGAAGCCGCCCTCGGCAGCGCGTGGCCCGGTCTGGCCGTATGCGGAGATCGAACAATAGATGATGCGTGGATTGATGGCTTTCACATCGGCGAAGCCAAGGCCCAGCCGATCGAGCACGCCGGGGCGATTGTTTTCCACCACGACGTCGGCCTGGGCGGCGAGCTCGAGCGCGGCCTTCTTGCCGGCCGCGGATTTCAGGTCGAGCGCGATCGAGCGCTTGTTGCGGTTCAGCGAAGCGAAGTTCTCGCTGAATGTATCGGTGTGGGGTCCGGAATGCGGCGGCCACGCGCGCAGCGTATCGCCGCCGACCGGATTCTCGATCTTGAGGACATCGGCGCCAAGGTCGGCAAGCACCATTCCGCAGAACGGCCCTGCGGCCACGTTGCAAATCTCAATCACCTTCACGCCGGCAAGCGGCTGCGTTACGTCATTCATTGTTCAACTGACCGCAGAAAAGCGCGCTAGCGCGCGAGCCACGTGGAAGGAATGGCCTACATCCAGATATTCGGGATGACGGCGTTTGAATAAGACGATACGAACTCCTT
>JBDHSY010000008.1:0-18753 GCA_039808405.1 Xanthobacteraceae bacterium | reverse complement strand
CCTGGGTCGCTCCGGTGGTGAAGAAGACCACGCCGGTCGTCAATCCGGCGACCGAGGAAGCGATGTACGAGATCGCGCTCGGCTCCAAGGCCGACGTGGACAAGGCGGTGGTCGCCGCCAAGCGCGCCTTCGAGAGCTATTCGCAGACCTCCCGCGAGGAGCGCGTGGCGCTGCTGGAGAAGGTGATCGCCGTCTACAAGACACGCATGAAGGACCTCGGCGCGGCGGTGTCCGACGAGATGGGGGCGCCGCTGCCGTTCGCGGAGAAATTCCAGGCCGGCGCCGGGCTCGGCCATCTCGCCTCGACGCTCGAGGTGCTCAAAACTTACGCGTTCCAGGAGCCGGTCGGCACGGCCATGGTGGTGCGCGAGCCGATCGGCGTCGTCGGCATGATCACGCCGTGGAACTGGCCGCTGAACCAGATCACCTGCAAGGTGGCGCCGGCGCTTGCCGCCGGCTGCACCATGATCCTCAAGCCGTCGGAGTTCACGCCGTCGTCGGCGCTGATCTTCGCCGAGATTCTCCATGAGGCCGGCGTGCCGAAGGGCGTGTTCAACCTGATCAACGGTCTCGGCCCCGATGTCGGCGCGGCGATGAGCGAGCATCCCGACATCGACATGATCTCGTTCACCGGCTCGACGCGCGCCGGCATCGACGTGGCGCAGCGCGCCGCGGTCACCGTCAAGCGCGTCAGCCAGGAGCTGGGCGGCAAGTCGCCGAACATCATCCTCGACGATGCCGACCTGCAGAAGGCGGTGAGCGGCGGCGTCGCCCACGTCTTCAACAACTCCGGCCAGTCCTGCAACGCGCCGACCCGGATGATCGTGCCGCTTGCGAAGATGAAGGACGTGGCCGAGATCGCCAAGGCGGTCGCCGACAAGACCAAGGCCGGCGATCCGCGCGATCCCGACACCAGGATCGGGCCGGTGGTCAACGCCACCCAGTGGAACAAGATCCAGGGCCTGATCAAGAAGGGCATCGACGAGGGCGCCACGCTGGTGGCCGGCGGCACCGGCCTGCCGGCCGGCGTCAACAAGGGCTACTACGTGCGCCCGACGGTGTTCGCCGACGTCACCAACGACATGACCATCGCGCGCGAGGAAATTTTTGGTCCGGTCATCTCGATCATCGGCTACAAGGACGAGGCGGAGGCGCTCCGTATCGCCAACGACACGCCCTACGGCCTCGCTGGCTACGTCTCCGCCGGCACCGTCGAGAAGGCGCGCGACTTCGCTCGAAAAATCCGCGCCGGCAACGTCAACCTGAACGGCGTGCCCAACGACCGCACCGCGCCGTTCGGCGGCTACAAGCAGTCCGGCAACGGCCGCGAGTGGGGCAAGTTCGGCCTCGAAGAATATCTCGAGGTGAAGGCCATCGCCGGCTTCGACGCCGCCTGATCCACGCGAGACACGCGTCACATTCATCAGCCGCCGGGTTCGCCCGGCGGCTTTTTCTTTCTGGCGTTCTTTCTGGCGACATTTCGCTTCCGATGGACGGAGAAGCGAAGCTCCGGATGGTTGCCTTGACGCGTTTCGTCACGCGAGCCGACCGAAGCCGGCTAGGGCCGGCACAGGCCGGTTCCCGCTTCGCTTCGCTCCGCTCGAAGGCCACAATGCGGCTAACTCACGACTTGACCGCGACGGCAGTCTGCGGCGCCTCGTTGACCGTCAGGGAGAACACGTCGGGCCGGGCATAGTGGCCGGCGACGTCGAAGTCGAACTTGGCGCGGCCCAATTCCTCCATGTCGAGATCGGCGGTCAGCAAGGCCTCCTCGTCGAACACCGGGCCGGCCAGCACCTGCCCCAGCGGGCTGACGATCACCGCGCCGCCGTGCATCAGGATCGCGTCCGGATCGTCGGAGATCGAGCAGCGATAGTCGGCGGGAAAGGCATCGCGGCGGATTACCTGACAGGTGCTCAGGACGAAGCAGCGGCCCTCGAGCGCGACATGGCGCATGGTCGGCAGCCACGTCTCGCGGTCGTCCGCTGTCGGCACGCAATAGAGCGAGACGCCCTTGGCATACATCGCCATGCGCAGCATCGGCATGTAGTTTTCCCAGCAGATGACCGAACCGATGTTGCCGATCGGGGTATCGAACACCGGCAGCGTCGAGCCGTCGCCATACCCCCAGGCCAGCCGCTCGCCGGCCGTCGGCATCAGCTTGCGGTGCTTGCCGAGCAGCCTGCCGTCCGGCCCGAAGAACAGCGCAGTGCAGTACATCGTTCCGAGCTCGCGCTCCATGACGCCGATCACGACGTAGCATTTCGCCGCCGCCGCGGCCTTGCCGAGCCGCGCCGTCTCGGGGCCGGGCACCGTGATCGAGCCGTCGAAATAGCGGCGAAACTCGTCCCGCCCGCGCAACGTTCTCACACCGATGGCAATGTCGAAGTCTGATCCCTTCGGATAGCCCGAGACGAAGGCCTCGGGAAACACCACGATCCGGCACCCCGCCTCGCCCGCTTTGGCGATCCACTCCACGGCCTTCTCGGTCGAGGCCTGGGGATCGAAGGGAATTGCACCGACCTGCGCCACCCCGGCTTTAACGATCATGATCTTCTCCGTTCCTGTTCGGTCTCATCGATTCCCTGGCGCCTCGCGGGCTCGGCATCGCGCGGTTCAGATATGCCCTGTCAGATATGCCTTGCATACCGGCCGCGGTCGATAGCGGCGCAGCCGCGCTCTATTGGCCGACCGGCCTTGACTGCACGTCCCGCCGCTTCCGTTCGCATGACGCCGTCGCCGTCTCTGGATTATGGACCGGGCGCAAAAGATACTGTTGATAGCTCCGCGGATACGAACCCGTCGGCGAGACCAGCGAACCGGCGGCCTCGAAGCGCATGTCGCGATCCTCTACGACGGCCTGAGAAATAGCCCTCGGCCCGCTCGGCTCGACCAGAAGCCAGGAGGCCGCCAGCGTGGCGCAGGAGACGCGCCGAAGCGCGGCAGCGGCCAAAGCCTCGCTTCCGGGATAACCGCCGATCATCCACGCCTGACCAACCGGAATGGCGCCAAGAACGAACGGCGCGCCCGGATAATGTCCGGTCAGATCGATCAGCGGATCTCCGCTGCGAAACCCGTTCTCGCGCGCGATGACCTGCAACCGCCGGATATAGGCGGCGAAGTCGGACGAGAGGATCAGGCGAGCGCCCCTCGCACCGACTTCGACGACCTGATCGTTCTGCCGCACCGGCTGCGTCTGCCGGTAGGGATATGCCATCCCGGCTGCCAAGACCGCTACCGCGATCGCAAACGGCGGCAAAACGAGCGCAAGGACCGTGCGCGGCGCGCCCCAGGCCGGATAAACGGCGCGCATCAGCACCAATGCGCCGGCAACCCAGAACACACCCGCTTCGGCCGCCAGCGGCCAGTAGTTGCCATTGGTGCCAAAGGCAAACACATATGGAAGGGTGAAGAACATCACGGCCAGTTGCACCTGTCCGGCAACCGGCGAAGAGAGCTGCCGCCGGGCGAGCAGCCAGAGCAACGCGATCCCCGCCCCCAACGGCACAGCAAAAATCTGAATGGCATATCGGCTGGACCATGCGGGGGGCAAAAGCCAGCGAAAACCCGCAAGGGACAAAAACGCCGCGGCCAGGCCGACCGCAAGCAGCGCCAAAGACACAACGTGGGCCTTCCGGCTGTTCTGCTCCGCACTCGAAACGATCGCCACGGCCGACAACGCCGCCGTGCCGAGAATGAACCATTTCTCAGCGGCCGGAAGGATGAGCCGATCGATCCGCAGCATCCGTGTTGCGGTGTAGCTAGGATCCATCGCTGCCGAGAGCGCCGCCGAATCGGACAGCCTGACGATGAATCCCGCAACCGATCCATCGACGGCGAAAGCCGTCAGCAACAAAAGGCCCGTCGAAATTCCGGCCGCAAGCAAAGCGCCCCCGAGCGTCAGCCTGCGAACGGACAGAAGATAGGCCAGCGCGACGATCACAAGCAGCGCCGCACTCGGCGGCTTGGCGAGAAAAACGATCCAGCCGCCAATCCCCAACAGCGCAAACGCAGCGGAAACGCGCAGACGCGACGCCTCCGGCGGACGCGGCGCGCCGACAAGCACGAGTGCAACAGCCGAAATCAAAAGCCCTTGAAGGTCGAGCGAGTTGTAGTTCGGTGTCACCAGCCAGTTCTTGGCGCAGAGAATGGCAACAAAGCCGAACGGCATGGCAGCCGCCGCCGCCATGCCGGCATCCAACGGCCGGGAGCGACCTGTTTCCGCGCGGAAAATGACGAAACCGAGCGCACCCGCAAGCCCGACGGTCGAGAGGATATTCACGCTTCGCAGCAGCGCGATATCGCCGCCGACAAGCTTATAGATCGGGTGATAGAAAAACCCGAACTGGGTGACAGACAGCGGATAGAGCCACGGGTCCGAAATCCAGTTGATGTAGGACGACTCGTCGGTCAGATCGAGGCCGTGACCGGACAAGGCCAGCAGATAGATGACTGCCGGCAGGCAGACAACAATCGGCACGAGCTTCCAGAGGGCGTCCGGCCAGCGCTTCATGGACGGGACATCACCATACTATCCGATCGGCTGCCGGCAAGGCGTCAGCGTAAGACCTGTTCTGGACGTTGTGCGAGGAAAAAGGGCCGAGCGCACGGCACGCTCCGGATACCTGACGCTCGAGCCCCACGACCGCGACCCCGCCATCGCTTACGGCGCCTTGCGATAAACGTCCTGCACGACAGTTCGCGGCCGATCCTTAACCTCTTCCAGAATGAGTTTGACGTAAAGGCCGATAATGCCCGTCAGGAGCGCATTCAGGCTGAAGAAGAAGACGACCGCAGCCATCAACGACGACCAGCCGTCCTGCACGGCGCCCATCATCGCCCTTGCGACCACGAACATCCCGTACGAAAAACTGGTGAGGGACAGAATCAGGCTCATCCAGAATATCAACAGCAACGGCTTTCCGCTGAAGCTCGTCAGCGCCAGCAACAGCAGGGAAAAGCGTCGCCGGATCGAGTAAGTCGTCTCGCTGCCGCTCTTCTTCTCGAACGGATAGGCAACCTGCCGATACCCGGCAAGAAGGCTGAGCGGAACCAGAACCGGATTGTGGTCCTTGAACTGGAGAAACGACCGGACATATCGCGCGGTCATCAGGCGCATCGTCGCGACATTGCGCGGCAGATCGACCTCGCTGAGCAGGCTGAAAGCGCTGTAGAAAATCTGCCCCGAGACCCGCTCGATCAAGCCGCCCCGGCGCACGCGCTGAACGCCATAGACAACGTCCGCTCCCTCCTTGCGCATGCTTGCCAGCATGTCGGCCAGGTTCTCCGGTTCTTCCTCGAGATCGCTGTCGATCAGAAAAACGAGATCCCCGCGCGCGTGCTCGAGGCCGGTCAGGAGCGCCCGATGATGACCGAAATTGCGGCTCAGTTGCACAAGAACGATACGACTGTCGCGATCCGCCAGGTCGCGAACGATCTCCGCCGACCGGTCGGGACTGCCGTCGTCCACCACGACCAGCTCGATGCTGTCGGCAAGCGGCGCCGCCACCTCAAGCGCACGCTGCAGAAATGCCTCGATGGTCCCCTCGGACCGATAGGCCGAGGTGACGATACTAAGCTGGCGGATCCCCTCGTTCGGCTCAAACTTTCCGAGAGCGCGAGGCAAACCACTCGTCGATCGATCGGTATTCGTCGAGTCCAAATCCAAGTACCTTTTTTTGCCAATCGGTCAACGCGGCAGCGGCACCGACAACGGACGGCAGGTGCAACTGCTGGCGCAGCATCGGTATCGTGAAGACATGATTGACCGCACGGCGATCGGCGGACGAAGCGTTGGTCGATCCCGCATGGTACGCCATGCAATCGAGCACGATGAAAGTCCCGCGGGGGACGACAACCTGCTTCTCGATCCGCCGGATCGTATCGTCGGACGGAAACACCTCTCTGGTGTGGCTTGCCGGAATGACGCGCGTGGCGCCATTCTCGACGGTAAAATCGTCCATCGCAAAAAGCGCGTTGATCGCAATCGGCCGGGAGCATACAAAATGCTGATAAGGCAGGTCGCGATGATAGGCCGCCTGGCTATAGCGACTTGCGTTCGCCCTGTTCACCAGACCGTTGACCTGGTTGAGAATATAGTAATCGCCCAACGTCTGGGACAGCAGCCTGTGCAGGCGCTCGTTGAAGGCGACGTCCCAGAAATCGGGAGCGACCGCCGGCAACACGCGAATGGTATCGCGCTCCCCGATCGCGGCAAGATCGATATCTCTCTCAGCGGCATTCCGTTTGTAGGATGCTTCCGCCTGATTGAACGTTACCGAAAGTTTGTCCAGTGCCTGCTGCGAGAGTCCGGAGTCAAGGGTGGTATAGCCGAGCAGCCGAAGCTCCTCCACCCGAACGTCAAGATCGTCGCGCGCCGCAGAAGCTTCCTTTACGCCATACCTGGCAATCTCGTTCATAGCTGCGATCTCAAGCTGCAAAACTGGTAAGGATGTACAATGCGGTCGGCGGCAGCTTCGAACCGGCGCCTGAACGTCGACCAGTTGCGGGGATGAATTGCCGCCAGCGCAGTCATCCTCCCCCGCGAGAGGAATTCATCGGTCGCAACGACCTCTCGTCCGTCTCTCTCGCGCTGACCAGGGATATCGACAACATAGAAACGTGCCCTGTCGGTTATGCCCGGGCAGTACGCATGAAGCAGATCAGCATACTCGCCGGTTCCAAATATCGCAAACTCCCTGTCTCCCAGACTGGACAACGTCGCCTGCTCCAACTCCCGCCAGCCCTTCAGATAGCCTTCCCGCAGATGGGAAAGCTGCCCTCTCGATCGGTCCCGCTCCACAACGGGATTCCGATCCGATCTGAGCAGAAAAATCCTGAAGCCGGATTGTTGCCCCTCTAGCGGCGCCGAAGCGATCAGCCGCAAGCCGGCCCGCGCGGCGACCAGGGCAAAAGCCGTCGCGGAAAAGCTGGAGATATGATCGCGAAACAGGAGCTCGGAATCGGGATGATCGCCGTCCGGGCAGATCGTAACGATCGCTCCGTCGTCGGTCACCGACGCCGCGCACGCGGCAAGAAAGCTCACCGGATCGAGCGCGTGCTCGACGACATTGACCGACACGCACAGATCGAAGGATTCGCCCGCCGCGCGCCCGCTTTCGGCAAAGCCCTGTCGGACTTCGATGTTGCGCCCCACACGCGCTCGGGCAACCTGCGCCAACCTCGCCGCCGGCTCGACGCCGAGCAGGCGAGCAGCCTTCCACCGCTCCATCATGCAATCGAGCAGCGCGCCCGTGCCACAACCGAACTCGACAATCGACAGGCCCGGGCGCGGACCATCCGCATGTCGCGCAAGGAATGCCTCGATATGCCGTGCGTAGTCCTGGGCCCGACGCCGGTCGGCGCCGGCATCTCTCAAGCCCAGATCGTATGTTTCGTCGTAGAAAATATCGCGGTCGTGTGGCGATATCGGCTGGCTGTGAAACGCATAGCCGCATGCGTTACAAGAGGTCTTCTCCAGCGGCCGCCGAATGACCCGTCCCTCGCTCGACATCGAGCGCGTCGGGTGTGGCGGAGCGAGCGGCGCGACATCGCCGGCACCGCACACGGGGCAAGTCAGGACGTGGGACAAGCGCGGACCATGCCAGGGAAAACGATTCTGCTACAACTCCGCAAACAATCCTGCTAGACGAAGCTGAAAACGGAGCATTCGTACTCCATAGGGCTGAAATTTCAACAGGATTCGTGTCCGCCATGACGATTCTGGTGACCGGCGGCGCCGGTTTCATAGGCACCAATTTCATCGGCGAGTGGCTGTCGCGATCGGGGGAGCCGGTGGTCAATCTGGACCGGCTGACTTATGCGGGAAACATCGAAAGCATCAGCCGCTTCGATGGCAAAGATCATTGCCTGGTGCGCGGCGATATCGGCGACCGCATCCTGGTGCCCCGGCTGCTTGCCGAGCATCGCCCGCGTGCGATCGTCAATTTCGCCGCAGAATCGCATGTCGACCGCTCGATCGCCGGACCGGCAGCCTTCATCCAGACCAACGTCGTCGGCACCTTCGAACTGCTCGAGGCGACGCGGCACTACTGGCGCGGCCTGCCCGCCGGCGAACGGGCCGGTTTTCGCTTTCTCCATATCTCGACCGATGAAGTTTATGGCTCGCTCCGCCCCGGCGATCCGCCGTTCACGGAGGATACGGCCTACACTCCCAACAGCCCCTATTCAGCCTCCAAGGCGGCATCCGACCATCTGGTACGGGCGTATCACCACACCTACGGCGTTCCGGTGCTGACCACGAATTGCTCGAACAACTACGGGCCGTTCCAGTATCCCGAGAAGCTGATCCCGGTCGTCATCCGCGCGGCGCTGGCAGGCGACCCGATTCCCGTCTACGGCAAGGGAGAGAATGTCCGGGACTGGCTCTATGTCGCCGATCATTGCACGGCGATCTGCGCCGTGCTCGACGGCGGCCGGATCGGCGAGACGTACAACATCGGCGGCAATTGCGAGATGGCGAATATCGACGTGGTCCGCCTGATCTGCACACTGCTGGACGAGATGGCGCCGGCGCCGTCGAAGCGCTCGTACAGCGCCCAGATTTCCTTCGTCGAGGATCGCCTCGGGCACGACTTCCGCTATGCCATCGATACGCGCAAGATCGCCAGCGAGATCGGATGGAAGCCGGCGGAGCAATTCGCAACCGGCCTGCGCAAAACCGTCCGCTGGTACCTCGACAATCAGACCTGGGTCGAGAACGTTCTCAGCCGCGCCAAGGACGACAGCGTGCCGGCATGAAGAAAGTCGCCATCGTCCAATCCAACTACATCCCCTGGAAGGGCTATTTCGACCTGATCACCGCCGTCGACGAGTTCATCCTGTACGATGACATGCAGTTCACCCGCCGCGACTGGCGCAACCGGAATCTGATCAAGACCCCGCAAGGTCTGAAGTGGTTGAGCGTCCCCGTTCAGGTCAAGGGAAAATACACGCAAGCCATCCGGGAGACGGAAATCCAGGGATCGGACTGGGCCGAGGTGCACTGGAAGACGCTTTGCGCCAACTATGCCCGCGCCGCCCATTTTCGCGAGATCGCAGCACTCCTCGAGCCGCTCTATCGGGAGAGGCGGTATACGACCATATCCGCGCTCAACCGGCGCTTCATCGAGACGATCTGCGGCTGCCTCGGCATCACGACCGAACTGCGCAACTCGTGGGACTACGCGCTGATCGAGGGAAAAAGCGAGCGCCTTGCCGACCTGTGCAGGAAAGCGGGAGCCACCACGTACGTGTCGGGACCGGCTGCGAAAAACTACCTCGACGAAAACGCTTTCACGGCCCTCGGCATTACCGTAGAGTGGTTCGATTACGACGGCTATCCGGCATATCCCCAGCTATGGGGCGAATTCAGCCATGGTGTCAGCATCGTCGATCTTCTGTTCAACTGCGGCTCCGACGCCCCGCTCGCCATGAAGCACGTCGCGCGGCGGATCGGGTAGGAATTGACGGCCATGACAACCGCTGCGCCACCGCACTCGTTTCCGGAACTGCTCGGCGACGTCGAACGATACTATACGGCCAAGCTGGCCGAGCATGGCGCCACGCCGCGCGGCGTCGACTGGAACGGCGACGCCAGCCAGACACTGCGCTTCGAACAACTCGAAAAGCTCATCTCCCCTGGCGCGCGTTTTTCCGTGAACGACATCGGCTGCGGTTACGGCGCGATGTTCGGTTTTCTCAGGCAGCGCCACCCGGACGTCGACTACGACGGCTGCGACATTTCTCCCGATATGGTGGACGCGGCCAGCCGGCAGTTCGGTGACGACGCGCGAGCGGCCTTCGCCGTTGGATCGAAACCACGACGCACCGCCGACTACGGCTTTGCAAGCGGCATCTTCAACGTGCGCCTTGGCCGCACCGACCAGGAGTGGCAGGCTTACATGACAGCCACTCTCGATCTCATTGCGCAAACGAGCCGGCTCGGCTTCGCCTTCAATTGCCTCACCTCCTATTCCGATCCGGACAGGATGCGCGCCGACCTGTATTACG
Source organism: Xanthobacteraceae bacterium (assembly GCA_039808405.1). Lineage (GTDB taxonomy): Bacteria > Pseudomonadota > Alphaproteobacteria > Rhizobiales > Xanthobacteraceae > PRO6. Next base: position 8,742 of record JBDHSY010000008.1, on the reverse strand, counting down.
CCTCGCCAACCGCGATCTTCGATCTCTGCAAACGACGCTACTCCCGCCACGTCGCGCTGCTGCACGACTACGGACTCTACGAGTTCACCATCCTCGTCCGGAAAGAGCCATGACCACGCGCCTGATCATTTTCGGCACGGGCGACATCGCTGAACTCGCCCACCACTACTTTTCGACCGACTCCGACTACGACGTGGCCGCTTTTACCGTCGATGGCCAGTACCTGGAAACGCCGCAGTTTTGCGGCCTTCCGGTCGTTGCCTTCGAGGACCTGGCGGGCACCTATTCACCGCAGGACCATGCGTTCTTCGCCGCGCTCAGCTATACCAAGCTCAATGCCGTCCGCCGCGACAAGTATCTTGCGGCAAAAGCCATGGGATACGGAATCGCGAGCTACGTCAGCTCGAAAGCATCGATCCTCAACAACGGCCGGATCGGCGAGAACTGCTTCATCCTCGAAGACAATACCGTCCAGCCGTTCGTGACGATCGGCAACAACGTCACGCTGTGGAGCGGCAACCACATCGGCCACCACTCGACGATTCGCGACCATACGTTCATCGCCTCGCACGTCGTGGTGTCGGGCGGCTGCGATATCGGAGAAAGCTGCTTCATCGGCGTCAATGCCACGCTTCGCGATCACGTCAAGCTCGGGGCGCGCTGCGTGATAGGCGCAGGCGCGCTGATCCTGTCCGATGCCGAACCGGAAGGAGTCTACCTCGGCCCGGGGACCGAGCGCTCCCGCGTGCCTTCGACGCGTCTTCGGAAGATCTGAGTTGACGTTTCTCTGGACAAAACTGGGCCGGATCTACACGCCTCGGCCGCTGCACGACAAGCTGCAGACGCACGCGGCCAACCCGCTCCCCGTACACATCGATGGCGACCTGTTTCGCGTTTTCTTCAGCGCGCGCGACCGCGACGATCGCTCCTCGGTGGGATTTGTCGATATCGATATTGCGAGCCATGAGGTGGTGCGGGTGTGCGACCGACCGGCGTTCGCCCACGGCCCCGAGGGCAGCTACTATTCCCACGGCGTCAGCATCGGAAACTGGTACGAGGCCGGCGGCCGGCGTTACATCCTGTTCATGGGATGGCATATCCCCGAAGGCGGCCACTGGCGTGGCGAGATCGGGCGGCTGCGACTTGCCGGCGATCTCTCGCTGACTCTCGACGGCGAAAGCCCGTTCATCGGCCTGAGCGCCGACGATCCCGTCAGCCTGTCGTACCCCTGGGTGATGCGCGATCCCAGCGGCGGCTATCACATGTGGTACGGTTCGACCCGAACCTGGGACGCCGGCAACGGCGAGATGCTGCATGTCATCCGGCACGCCCACTCCGACGACGGACATCGTTGGCGCGCCGACCGCCACACCGTGCCGTTCGCGCTCGGCGTGGCGCAGGCCTTTTCCCGGCCGACCGTCGTGAAGGACGAGGACGGCTACCGCATGTGGTTCTCCTGCCGAAGCGGCACGGGGCAGACCTACCGCATCGGCCACGCGGTGAGCGACGATGCCCGCGACTGGACGATGAGGCCGCCGGGAATCGACGTGTCGGCGAACGGCTGGGACAGCGAGATGATCGAGTATCCGTTCGTGTTCGACCATGCAGGGAGCCGTTTCATGCTTTACAACGGCAACGGCTACGGGAGATCCGGCTTTGGCCTTGCCGTCGCTGAACGATAGGGCGACGATGAGGGCAACGCTCGTCAGGCTGCTGCGGCATGGCCTCGTCGGGGTGGCCCTGAACTGCGCCGGCTATCTGATCTATCTGACGCTGACCTGGCTCGGGGCCGGCCCGAAGGCGACGATGACCGCCCTGTACGTCGTCGGCGCCGTGATGGGCTATTTCAGCCATCGCCGCCTCGCCTTCAGCTATCGCGGCGGGGTCTATTCGAGCGCCGTGCGGTATGGCCTTGCCCACCTTTGCGGCTACGGCCTCAACTTCGCGCTGCTCTACGGCCTCGTCGATCTGATGGGCTACCCGCACCAGCTCGTCCAGGCTGCCGCCATCTTCATCGTGGCCGGCTTCCTCTTCGTCTGCTTCAATTTCGTGGTTTTCCCGCAGACAGTATACGACGTTAAAAACAAGAGCATGGACGAGCTTCAACAGACCGACCCAAAAATATGATACTTAAAAGCTCGGCAACTGGGTCTCACTATGCTGAATCATTCGCGCATGAAAGCCATCATTCTTGCAGGCGGCAGCGGCTCCAGGCTGTACCCGCTATCGAAGGTTTCGAGCAAACAGCTCCAGGCTGTTTACGACAAGCCGATGATCTACTATCCCCTCACCGTTTTGATCGCTGCCGGGATCAGGGAGTTCTGTATCATTACCACTCCCCACGACCTCCCACGCTTCCAGGCTCTGCTCGGAGACGGGACGCAGTGGGGCATTGCGATCGAGTACCGCAGTCAGCCAAGGCCGGAAGGGATAGGTCAGGCGTTTTTGATAGCGGAGGATTTCGTCGCGGGCGAGAACGTCGTTCTGATGCTGGGCGACAATATCTTCTTCGGAGGCGACGCGTTCCCGCGGGCTGTTTCCGAATTTCAGTCGGGCGCGGCGATCTTCGCCTATCAGGTCAAGAGCCCCGAGCGATACGGCGTCGTCGAGTTTGACCGGGACGGCAAGGCGATTTCAATCGAGGAAAAGCCGCAAGAACCCCGTTCCAGCTTCGCCGTTCCAGGGTTCTACATTTATGATGGTCGGGTCGTCGATATCGCAAAGACCATTCGGCCTTCCGCGCGCGGCGAGCTGGAGATCACCGATATCAACCGCGCCTATCTGCAGATCGGAGAGTTGCACGTCCGGCGGCTGAATCGCGGCTTCGTCTGGCTCGATGCCGGGACCAGCAGCACATTGCAGGAGGCGTCCGCATACATCGAAACAGTCGAGCGACGCCAGGGCGTCAAGCTTGGCTGTCCGGAAGAGGCGGCGCTTGTCAGAGGTTTTCTGAGTCTCGAGCGTTTTCGCGCGCTGCTCGCCGACATACCAGCCTGCGAGTATCGCGACTATCTTGCCGAGGTCGCCATCGAAGCGGACCGGCACCGCCGGCAATCATCAGGCATCGCGGACCATGTCAATGCCCTCAAAAATCCGATTTAACGCACCTCAGCTGATCGGCAGGGAGCTCGACTACGTCGCCGAGGCCTGCGCCGAACGGCTATCGGGCGACGGCCGCTTCACCCGTCAGTGCCATGCCTGGCTGGAACAGCGCACAGGAACGCGCCGGGCGCTTCTCACCCATTCCTGCACCGCCGCGCTGGAGATGGCCGCTCTTCTTCTGGACATCGTTCCCGGCGACGAAATTATCATGCCGTCGCACACCTTCGTATCGACGGCCAATGCCTTCGTGCTGCGGGGCGGCGTTCCGGTGTTTGTCGATATCCGCGAAGACACCCTCAATCTCGACGAAAAGCAGATCGAATCCGCAATTACCCCGCGCACGCGCGCGATCGTTCCCGTCCACTACGCAGGCATCGCGTGCGAGATGGATACGATCGTGGAGATCGCCGGAAGGCACGGCGTTGCGGTGGTCGAAGATGCCGCGCAGGCGGTCGGATCGACATACAAGGAACGCGCACTCGGCAGCATCGGCACGCTCGGCGCTTACAGCTTTCACGAAACGAAAAATATCATCGCCGGCGAAGGCGGAGCGCTGCTGGTCAACGACGGCGCCTTGGCATCGCGTGCGGAGATCATCCGGGAGAAGGGCACCGATCGAAGCCGCTTTTTCCGAGGCGAGGTCGACAAGTATACCTGGCAGGAAGTAGGCTCCTCGTTCCTTCCCAGCGAAATTCTGGCGGCGTTTCTCTGGGCGCAGCTCGAGGAAGCCGATGCGATCAACAATACGCGGCGGAAACTATGGAAAAACTATCATCTCGGGTTGGCTGAACTGGAGACCCGAGGTCTGCTTCGGCGACCGACCGTACCGTCCGGCTGCACGTACAATGGGCACATCTACTACGTTCTGCTGACTGACGCGCACCTGCGTCAGGGCGTTCTCGACGCACTTTCTCGGGATGGCATCCAGGCAACGTTCCACTACGTTCCGCTGCACTCCTCCCCCGGCGGCAAGCGATACGGCAGATCCCACGGCGATCTCCCGGTCACCGAGCAATCGTGGCAGCGGCTCATACGGCTCCCCATCTCGCGGAGCTTGTCCGATTCGGACCAGGAGCGAGTCATCGCCGCGATGAAATCGGCACTGTCCTGATACGGTGGAGGCGCCTTGAGTCGGACAGGATCAGGCTGACGATTTGATCATAGGCTAGGCGTGCTGTTCCTCGAACCGCGTGGCTTGAGATAGCCCCGCGCGAGATGCAGACAGTATTGATCAGAGAGGATTTCAACAAAGCGACGAAGTTGTTCTCGTCGAAGGCTTCGAACTCATAGGGTTGATCGCCTCGACCTCACTCGCCTTCATGGAGCTTCAGCCTTGGCACTGAAAACCTGGGCGCCATTTTACCAACGCCGTAAACTTAAATGACGCTATCCTAGATCTCTATTTCGACGGCGATACCGTGCACAAGTCTTCGTCCTCTCGAAGGTCCTTTGCGACCCGAGTAGTGATGACGATGAACTTGGCCGGCGTGCCCGCCCATGTCGCCTGAGCAGATATCGCCAATGCCAGCATTCTGTAGGGATAATTCGCGGCTGATCCGCAATGTGAGCGATCACGTCGGTCAGCCAGGTTTGCGGATCCACGCCGTTGATATTGGCCTTGATGTCAGACTGCAAATAACGACAGCACACCGTCCTCCGCAGTCGGAGTCGCCGAGCAGCCAACGTTTCCATCCAAGAGCAATGCCTCTCGGACCTCCCTCGGCGACATTTCTGGAGAGATACACGCATCCGTCGAACAACATGAAACAGGCCGAACGCTAGTGGTTGAGCGCCTTAGCCAGGTCATGTCCACAGAAGAGCCCAACAGAATGCTCCTGTATGTAGGCATGAAGCTCGTCAACCAAAGGTCGGCCTGACGCCTGTCAGTCTATCAGATGTCAAGGTTTTGACGGACCTGCGACGCAGTCCTTGCCCGGTGTCTAGTTCGGGGCCTGAAGGTCCTGTGACATCACCATTGAACTGCGCCGAACCCACCAAAACTGCGATACAGTTGTTTGCTTTCCCAATCTGGAGGCAAGACGGCCGTAAACAAATAGGGTAGCTGTGAATCACCGGCGATGCGCTCCAATTTGACTGAGCAGTTACCAGGGTTAGGCGTTATGGTTATCTTTGATAAATATTGAGTTGGCCTGTAGAATGCCGAAGTAAGCAATCGCGTCACGCCATTCGCTTCCGCAACCACTGTGGAGATTGTCTCGTCCAGAGGTTGCCACACTGTCGAACTCTTCTGATACTCAAGCGAAACCATGTAGCGGGCTTCCGGGCAGTTGGTAAGGCTAAGAATCAGGCGATCTGCCTCTGCTCGAACATCCCATTGCAAGCCAACCAACGGTATCTTGTCGTTCATGCTGTCATCTGGGGATCGCACAATCTGAGCGTACTGGTCCGGAACGGGAATATCCACAATTAGAACTGTTGCCGGATCGGCTTTGATTGTTTCTGATGTAGCATGGATAGTCTGCCGCGGAAGCGCCAGTGTTTCCGAGATCGCCTTCTTAAGCGCGCTTTGCTGATACAGTAGCGTTCCCACATATGTCCCTCCGCCCAGCAATATCAGTAGTCCCAGCCCAACCGCGAATGGCTTTAGGGCCGGCCTCAACTGGCGTCGATCTTGCCAAGCCATACCGAGCGATGTCATCGCAAATACCCAAATGAACTCGAGATAGAATATATGCCGGACAGAAAATTGTGCCGTGGTCGAGGCAGCGAGCAATCCGATCAGAAGTGCGGTTCCAAGAAAGTATCGGTGGCGCAGCGCCACTTCTCGCAAACAGAATGCAGCTACACCGGCAATGCCAAAAACTACTAACCATTGATGAGCTACAAGTGCATAAAAAAAATTGCCGGGAGCTGTTGCCGTAGAAACTATGAGCGAGCCAAACCCAGGGTCACCTGGACGATCCGGAGCAAACATTGCGGGCATCGCCGAAAGCCAAAACAGTGATTTAAGACCCTGCGTGGCGATATCGCCCATGAATAAGGGCATCCAAGCTAAGGCATTCTGTCCCGACAGCTTCATGGCTTGCGAGATACCGTAAACAGCCACTCCCTCATTATCGTCCCACATGGGCATTTTAGGACGTTCTGCTGCTGAGATCGATGACAGAACAAGTTCGTCCGAGTACCGAGCACCTAGGCTATACGGCGACCTTCCCGTTCCCAAGAATCGTTGAAATGGATCGCTCATTCCTTGCATTATGACGGATCCAAAACTCGAACCGTTGCTTGCGCTGGCTGCGGGCCAAGCTAGAAAGAACGAAGTAACTCCGAAGACAATTATGGCAGGTATCCTGAGACCGAGATCCCCCCACCTCCTGGCTGCAAAAAGGGCAACAACGCCAATAGGGATGATAACGGCCAAATCGACCCTGAAACCAAATCCCAAGCCAGTGACGACGCCCGCACCCAATGCGTAGAGACAGGCAGTTCGTACGGTGGAAGCGCGAATTGTAGCAATAAGAAATACTATCCCCCATATGAAAAATGGCGCTTTCGAATAGTCCCGAAATGAAAGGATAAGGGTAAGCGCAACTGGTGACATGGCAACCACCAGACTGCCCAATACTGAAGGAAAGCACGGAAAGAATAAGCGGAACAATACAAATACGCCAGCACCGTAAGCACCTCCGAAGACGGCTACCAGCGGCCAGAGATCCCTATATGAGATAATAGGGGGGCTCCAAATCAGCGCGATCGAGTATGATAGATAGAGCTGTAAGCGCGCAAACAATCCAGCCGGCTGCATGGGGGCTGCAGGATCCAGCAAGGCGCAATCGAAACTACCCTCGCGCACGAGTAGAAAATTGTGCAGGACGGCCGGCACTGTTCCCGGGTGCTGAAAGCCAAGCCCGCAAGCCGCATAGATTACTTCGGGGGTAAAGTTTTGGTAAAAAAACAGGGTGCCAGCTTGGTTTAGAGCAATCACCGAACATGTGGCGCTCAGAACGAAGAAAAGCCCTGTAAAGATCGCGTCCTGCCTCAAGATATCGCCTGCCCAGCAGTTTCTGTGATTTGCATTAGTATGTTCAAAGATTGCAATGGCTCGATGGGTACTAAGCTTTTGTCTTTTTGATGGTCGATAGGGTGTTTGTCAAAATGTACGCATCAGCAGACTGTTGAAGAAATTGCCGGCGAAGCAGTTTGGTTCGTGACCCTGACCTACCTATGGGACGATTTCTCTAGTTGAGTAAAGCGATCTCCAAAATTGTACCTGTGGTCGTCTCGTGCCCTAACGAGGAAGAGCCCGAATGAAGCCACCAAGTTCGCCCACCGCCGCGGTGATGATGACCGGCGCTTTCTCTCGTTGCACGGGCATTCGATAATATCGACTGCAGAACTTGACTTATGCCTTCCATTGCAATGTCGGGGATTTCAAGCGGGATAGGTCCTATGTCGCCGACGGGTCTGCTCGGCTAATCTCGTCTGGCATTCGGAACGCCCAGGCCGTTTCCACGAGAAGGGGTGGCCGATGATACTTTCCGTTGGGTGCTTCCGATTACACGGCGCGATTGGCCACTCGCATGACCGTCTCTCTGCGGGCGTCACCTCCGCGATCAAGGCCCGACCCATAAGATGGTCCAGTTTTAGTCTTAGTACATGATCGGCTTTTGGGCCATCGCCTGATCAGACGGCGGTGCTGATCCGGGTTTGTCTGCTCCCTGAAAAGTGGTCCTCACTGACATAAGCTATCGAGCCAAAGCGAGGACACTGAATTGTTTCATAAGAAGCACAAGCCGGAAGAGATCGTCGCGAGGTTGCCCCGGGGGTGATGTTTTGCTTACACAAGGCCGCTCGGTCCGAGAATCGGTTCGCACGATCGGCGTGACACAGTTCACCTGTTATCGTTGGCGCAAAGTCGGTAGCTTGAAGGGCGCAGTCGTAGCAGCACGAAGTGACCATTGACGAATGCGGCATGGGCCGCCCGGCGCGTCGCCAACGGCGACAGGATGGCTGTCAATCGTTTACGACTGGACAAGTGGTCCTGCAGAACTTCATGACCTTGCATCAACAAACTGCATCTCATCGAGCAACTGCATCCGGATTGTGTTACCCGCAGGCAATCGCAATGGGACGAATCCCGCCTGTGCCCGGAGTAAGGCTCAGATCACCGGAACCGCTGATGAACTCTCTTTCGCAGCTTGCCCATGGCGGCAATCAGAGCTCCTTGCACACTGAAAATAACCAGCAGCAGCAAGAATGGCCACATCAAGCCGTGATCGTACAGCAATGGTCCTTCTCCAGGGAGTTGGGACCAATGGTAGCCCGCGATGGCGCCGATAATCGCTACTGCTCCAACTGTCGCATTGCCCTGAGTCGGGAGAGCAGAGAACAGACCCATTAAAACAGAGGCTAACACCAGTGCAACGGTAGCCAGCGGCCATCCGCCAAGTGCAAATGCCGTAACATGGACAGCGGCCGGTGCGGTTCCACGGCCTTCAAAGCCGTCCGACGCAAACATACGCTGATAGATAAACGTGCTTGGACGACAACCCGCCCCCACTTTGAGATAACTAATCAAGTCACCACACGCACCTGGATCGTGAGAAAATACAGATAGGTAGTACGGATAGATCGTAGCCATACGATTTGCAGCAAACGCGACAAGTCGCGGCGCAGTCC
>JBDHSY010000007.1:0-18818 GCA_039808405.1 Xanthobacteraceae bacterium | reverse complement strand
TTCCATCGTCAGATTGTACGGATCGGGCATGTCGTCCGCAGTCACGATCCAGGGTCCCAGAACGTTGCCGCCGTCGAAGCTCTTGCCTTTCGCCGGCCCGAGCAGTCCTTTCATTTCGCCGCTTTGCACGTCGCGCGCCGAAAGATCGTTGAAGATCGTATAGCCGAAGATGTGCGCGCGGGCTTTGGCGGCCGGGATGTCGGCGGCCCTGTTCGTCGTGACGACGCCGAACTCCATCTCGTAGTCCATGACCTTGCTGTATCGCGGCCACAGGACAGTCGAGTTCGGCCCGCGAACGCTGAAACGGTTGGTGATGTAGTAGATCGGCTGCCTGCGATAGATCTCGGCAAGCTCCGGCAGCGGCTCCGCCTCGATCCGGGCCAGCTCGTCCGCATCGTTCGCGATCCGGGCCATGAGCCGGCGCATTCCTCTCGGCGCCTGCCGGATATGAAGCGGAAACGACATGCCGTCACGCATCTGCCTCGGCTCCGGCAGCGGCGCCGAAAGCTCGGCGTCGCGCACCGGCACCGACAAATCCTGTTCGATCGCAAAGCGGCTGAAAAGCGAGCGGGCCGTATCGAGCGCGCGCTCCCCCGCATCGATCAGGGCGAGCATCGAGGCGAAGCTCGTGCCGTCCAGCCCGCGGCGCGCCGCAGCGGCGGCGAGATCGAACAGCATCGCGTCGTTGCCGTGCACCACGCCGATGCGCGCAGCACCCCCGAGCCTGTAGGTTGCGAGCTTCATCCGACGCCCCGATCGATCCCGCTGCGCCGCGCCGCTTTTCTCGCGACGCGGCCGGGGCGACGGTCCCCGCTCATTGCGCCGCGACGCATTCGATCTCGATCTTGAACTCCGGAAGGATCATTCCCGACACGAAGATCAGGGTCGAACTGACGGCGACATTCTCCAGCTTCCGGTCGCGTATCTCGCGCGCCTGCCGCAGATCGTTGCGGTCCGTCATGAAGAAGGTGACCTTGACGATGTCGTTCGGGCCCATGCCGCCGCTGTTCAGCACCGCCAGCACGTTGTCCAGCGCGACCTCGCATTGCGTGGCGAAATCGCCCGGGATCGATCCGTCCGGGCGCACCCCGCATTGTCCCGACACGTAAAGCCAGCGCAAACCCGGCGCGACCTCGGTCCCGTTGACGTAGTGCGAATAGGCGGGCGCGAGTTCCGGCGGATTGTGTTTCTTGTGCATGTCGACTGACCTCGATGAGTGGGAACGGTACGTTTCTGTCTCGCAACACCGGACGGAAGGCCGGCGGAGACGTTGGGCTCAATGAACAGGACGACGATCGGCCGGGGCCCTGCCCGCGGCAAGGCCCCGGCCGGATGGCGTCACGACTTTTTCCAGAGCGGGCAGCGGCTTTCCTGCTGCTTGGTATAGATGTCGTCGCCCTTCATGGTCCTGACCCGCTTGAGGTAGTCCCATGGATAGCGGGACTCGGCCGGCGGCTTCACCCGCATCAGGTACATGTCGTACACCATCCGGCCATCCGGCCTGATGCGCCCGGTCTGCGTGAACATATCGTTGATCGGCGTCGCCTTCATCCAGGCCATGGCCTTGTCGGCGTCGTCGGTGCCCAGCGCCTTGAGCGCCGCCAGATAATGTCTCGCCGCGGAATAGCTGCCGGCCTGGGCCATGGTCGGCATCTTGCCCATCGCCGCATGGTAGCGCTTGGCCCATGCGCGCGACGCTTCGTCCTGGTCCCAGTACCAGCCGACCGTCATGTACATGTTCTGAACGAGGTCGAGCCCGAGCGAGTGGATGTCCGTCAGGAACACCAGCAGGCCGGCCATCGACATGGTGCGATTGAGGTTGAACTCCTTCGCGGTCTTGATCGCATTGATCGTATCGGCGCCGGCATTGGCCAGCCCCAGGATCTGGGCGCCGGAGCTTTGCGCCTGCAGGATGTAGGACGAGAAATCCGACGTGTTGAGAGGCGCGCGGGCCGATCCCACGACCTTGCCGCCGGCCTCGACGATCACCTTGCGCGCGGTCTCTTCGAGCGAGTGACCGAAGGTGTAGTCCGCCGTCAGAAAGAACCACGACTTGCCGCCATCGGCGACCACGGCGGATGCCGTGCCGCGCGACAATGCCACCGTGTCGTAGATGTAGTGGATCGAATAAGGCGTACAGTCTTCGTTGGTCAGCCGCTCCGAGGCCGTGCCGGCGGCGATATAGACCCGACGCTTGTCGTTGGCGACCTGAGCCATCGCCAGCGTCGCGCTGGAGGCGCCGCCTCCGATCAACAGGTCGAGGTGCTGCTGGTCGAACCACTCGCGTGCCTTGGCCGACGCCACGTTGCCGCGGTTCTGATGATCCGCGGTCATCAGTTCGATCTTGTGCCCGTTGATGCTGCCGCCGGCGTCCTCGATCGCCATGCGGATCGCTTCCGCACTTCCTGGCCCGTCGGCATCGGCATACGGACCGCTCAGATCGCCGAGAAAACCGATACGGATCGCGTTGTCTGAAAACTGTGCCATGGCCTGCGGCGCAGGCCCCATCACTGTGGCAACGCAAGCGCAAGCTAGTAGACTGAAAAGCCGCACGACATCCCTCCCCCGGCTCTGGTGTTGCCGTTCTCGATAATTTCGGAAGGATAGGCGATCTCGCCGTCAGCGAGTGTCAACTACTCGACGCGCACCCGACATTTTCTCCCGATGGCGCCGAGCCGGTGCCGACCGCGGTCAGGACAACAGCACTTTCGATATGAACTGGTCCTTGTTGAGGATGACGATGCGCCGCCGCTCCCGCCGTATCAGGTGGCGCTTCTCGAAGTCCGACAGGATCGTATTGACCCACGAGCGGCTGACACCCAGCATCTTGCCAAGCTGGTCCTGGGTGATGATCACCAGGCACGACTTCTCCGGATTTCTCACGTCGGCCTCGCTGATCCGCAGCAGCAGCCGGCCGAGCCGGACCGTCGCCGTGTCGAGCGCCAGGGGGCTGCTGTCGATCAGGCTGCTCTTGGCCATGTAGGCGATCAGGTAGGCGATATTCGCGCTGAAGCGCGGCAGCTCATCCATCAGCCTGAGCAGGTTCTGCCGGGGCAGCACCGACAGGTTCGATGCTTCAAGGCATTCGGCGGACAGAAACCGGCACTCGCCAAGCACGGACGAGATCAGCCCGAGCACGTAGCCCTTCGACCACATGCCGATGGTGAATTCCTCGCCCTGCATGTTGGTATGGTACAGGCGCACTTTCCCCGAATTGACGACGTAGAGGGAATGCCCCGGCTCCTCCTGAGAGAAGATCAGCTCGCCCGCACCGAAGCAGCGGCTCTTGAGCTGCGCCGCGACCTGCTGATGCTCGGCGGCGCTCAGCCTGTCGAGCGCTTTATCCCACAGGGCAAAAGGCTGGTCCAAAATCGACCCCTTCCGCGTGTGGGCCGCCGCCCAAACAACCCACAGCATTGACAGGTAAATGAAACCGTCCCGAAATTTTACCCGATCGGGGTCGCCCTGAAAGAAAAATCTACAGGTCGAGCTTCAACACGCTGCCCGCCGCCGCCCGAGAACAGCAGATCGCGAGTTGCCCGGCCCGCTCGTCCTGCGTCAACACGCTGTCGCGGTGGATCACCGTCCCCTCGTTGTAAGGAATGCAACAGACGCCGCACAGCCCGGCCTCGCACGAACTGTCGCACACCATGCCGGCTTCCCGCAGAACCTCGAGGATCGTCTTCTCCGGCGGGACCTCGTAGCGATCGCCGGTGCTGGCTATTTCCACGGTGAAGGCCTGATCGGCCTCGGCGTCGGCGAGAGCCGGGGGGCTGAAGTCCTCGAAATGGACTGCGTCTGCCGGCCAGCGGGCCGTCGCCGTGCGCACGGCATCCATGAACCTGCGCGGGCCGCAGCAATAAAGCTCGGTCCCGGCCGCGTGGTCGGACAGCAGCGCCGCGATATCGAGCGAGCGCGCCGGGTCTCCGCCATCGTGATGGAGCCGCACCCTGTCCGGAAGCCCGGACAACAGCTCCCGGAATGGCGTGTCCTGCGGCGAGCGCGTGCAATACACCAGGGAGAAATCCTTGCCGGCGCGCCGGACCGTATCGATCATCGCCAGGATCGGCGTCACCCCGATGCCGCCGGCGAGAAACAGATAGCGGCCGGCGTCCATCGACAGGGGAAAATGGTTGCGCGGCCCGGACACTTCGAGTGTTTGCCCGACCCGGATATCCCGGTGCATGGCGCGCGATCCGCCACGGCCGCCGGCGACGTCGAGAACCGCGATCATATAGCGGTGCGTCTCGGCCGGACTGTTCCACAGCGAATACTGGCGGACCGATCCGCCCGGGATATGGACGTCGATATGGGCACCGGCCGAGAACGCCGGAAGCGCGTTTCCCTCCGGGTGCATCAGTTCGAAAACGCGGATCGCGGGCGTTTCGTGGACGATCTGCGTCACGCGAAGGAGAAGCGAGGGCACGGACATCAGGTCAAACAGCAGCGCTCAATCGCCCATCGCCTCCGCATTCAGATGTAGATCGCGCTCTCGATATAGAAGCGCACCTGTTCTTCCGAGTAGCCGAGTTCGCGGGCGCGCGGAAACACGCGCGCGCATGCGGCGTCGAGATCGTCCAGCATGCGCAGCTCCTTGAACGGCTCGTCGTAGGGCAGCCCCATGGCCTGCGCGACCAGCGCGAGATAATATTGCACCTCGACGCCGTACTGGAGCTGGCGCTTGCAATGCTGGCGATAGCAGCTGTGATAGGGCACCACCATGTCCTGCACGCCGAGACGCCGGGCTTCGGCGAACATGGCTTCGGTTTCGTCCTCGGCGAGCGGCGCGAACGGGAAGCTGCACGGCCGCTCCTGACGGGTGCATAGCGGCGTCTCGACCACCTCGATGCCCGGAATGGCCTCGATCAGCGTGCGGATGATCTCCGCGTCGGCCCGGCGCTCGTCGCAATCGTGGTGCTCGTGAACGGCGACGCGACGCTCGACCGGGTGGACCATCAGCGCCTTGAGCCTGTCCAGATGCTCGACGAAGATGCGCGCGACGTTCATGTGCTCGTAAGTGTGCTGCGGCTTCTTGTAGCGCGCGAAGCTGGCGTCGCAGTCCGGGCAGAGCGACAGCACCCGAACCGGGCGCAGCCGCTGAAAGGCGGAAAGCGCGATTTCCGCGTTCATCGCCTCCATCGCGTCCTCGCCCATATGCCAGTGGAACGAGCCGCAGCAGTTCTCCGGCCCTCCGAGCGTGGTGAAACTCAGGTCGAGCCGCTCGAGAATCTTTTGTGCGAGGTAGGGGATATGCGAGACGCTGTGAACCTGGCAGGAGATGTGCAACACGATGTCGCCGCCATGAAGCCCCTTCGGCGGCTCGGTGTAGAACGTGAAATCCATCGGCGACAGGAGCCGCCCGAGCGTCCGGGGCCGCTCGAAAACGGTCGTGTAGCTTGGCCGCTGGAAGTCGCCATGTTCCTTGGAATGCGACGCGCTCATGGCCCGTTCCTCCTACCTTTGTTCGTTATCGGCCCGGCGTCAGACCTTCACATAAACCTTGTCGTTCTCGACCTTGGTGTCGAACACCGGCAGAGAGCGATAGCCGTGCAATTCGCTTCCCTCGCCGTCCAGATCGAAGCGCCAGGCATGCAACGGGCAGGTGACGATCGACCCATCGACCTCGCTCAGCTCCAGAGGCCCGCCGGCGTGAGGACAACGGGCATGGAACGCGCGCAACCGGCCGCCGACATGCCCGATCACGATGCTTTTTTTCCCCGCCTGCCGACGCGTCAGCCCCTGCGCAAACTCTGCGGGAGTGCCGACCTCGATCCACTGTTCGACCATGTTGTCATACCCACGTCTGAGGCGAGGCGCGCCAAGCCATCGTCGAGGCACCGCCAAAGCATCGCCAGCGCACCCTAGCACCGATGGGGCCCGGCCATCTGTCGACCTCTTAACATTGGAAAATGCCGGCGGAACCGGCCGCATGACGGCGAAAGAGCCGCCCCGCCCTTATTGCCGCCCGCCTTCAGGCGGCCGCGTCAGCCGGCAGGTGCCGCGCGCACGCGCGATCGCGCCGGTCGGCAAAACGCCGCCGGCGGGAGGGGACAACAAAACGCGTGCCGAACCGCGGCCGGGCGGGGCCTGCTCGATCCGTCCGCTCTACGGACGATTTAGACCGGCTCGATCGCGACCAGCGGCTGGCCGAACTCGACCAGTTGCGCGTTGTCCGGGAAGATCGCGACCACCTTTCCGGCGCGATCGGCCTCCACCGTGGTAAAAAGCTTCATCACCTCGATGATGCACAGCGGATCGCCGGCCTTGACGATGCTGCCGACGCTGACGAACGGCGGATCCTTCGGCGACGGCGCCTGATAGAACGTGCCGACCATCGGCGAGCGCACCACGTGCTGGCCGTCGGACACCGCCGCCCGCTCGCGTTTGCCCGACGACGGCGCCGGGCTTTGCGCAACGGCCGGAGCGCCAGGTGCCTGCGAAACGGGCGCCGCCGAGGGCGAGGCCTCCGGCAGGTCGCCGCCGCGAGCGCCGCGCCTGACCACGATCCGGGAGCCGGCAAGCTCGACCACGACCTCGTCGCAGCTGCTTGCGTCAACGATCTTGATGATGTCCGCGACATCCTTGTACGTCAGGTCCATGGGAAGCCTTCTTATCTGGTCAAGCCGAGAATGGCCCGCGCCTCGGCCGGGGTCGCAGGCCGTCGATCGTAGTCCGCCGCAGCATCGGCAACGAGGGAAACAAGTTCGGCATTGCTCGACGCAAGCCGGTCCTTGCCGACACGCAGATTGTCCTCGAGCCCGGTGCGGGTGTGGCCGCCGAGCTCAAGGCACCACTTGTTGACCTCGAGCTGAAGGCGCGCCATCCCGAGCGCCGACCACGTCGCATCCGGGCTGATCTCCTTCAACTCCTTCAGAAGGAATTCGAGCAGCGGCCGCCGGGCCGGCATCGCGTTGGGAATGCCCATGACGAACTGCACGTGCAGCGGGCCGGCGATCAGTCCGCGCTTGACCAGATTGACCGCGTTGTACAGCATCGCCGCGTCGAACACCTCGATCTCCGGCTTGACGTCGTAGGTCTGCATGTCGCGGCACAGCGATTCGATGAAGTCCGGCGGGTTCTCGTAGATCTGCGCCGGAAAGTTGACGGAGCCGGTGGTCAGCGAGGCCATGTCCGGCTTCAGGTAGAGCGACGCGCCGCGCTCCGACGGCACGCGTCCGCGCCCGCCGGTCGAGAACTGAACGATCATGTCGGGGCAGTGCTTCCTGACCCCCTCCTGCACCTTCGCGAACAGCTCCGGCGACGACGACGGGTTCTCGTTCTCGTCGCGGACGTGAATATGGACCAGTGCCGACCCGGCCTCATAGGCGGCGTGCGTCGATTCGATCTGCTCCTGGGGGGTGACAGGGACGGCAGGGTTGTCCTTCTTGCGCGGGATCGCTCCCGTGATCGCAGTGGTGATGATGACCGGCGTCATAAAATGCTCCCGCTGGCGTCTGGCTGGCCTCAACGGCCATGTTGCAGGTGAAACGCCCGGATCGACGGACGCTTGCTGATTTCTTTCATCAGTGTCAGGAGCGGCGTCTCCATCAGCGGATAGTCGGTGTCGATCGGGCCGGCGTCCTTCAATGCGGCGTATTGCGGCTCGTCGTAGAACGGGGCCAGCAGCAGATCGTCGTCCGACTTGAACGGCCCCCGCGTTTTGCGGATGCGCTCGAGCGCAGGCGGCACCAGCGCGCCGGGGCGCTCGGTGATCGGCTTCTCGCCCCTGGTGATCTTGTCGTAGAGGTTGGGGTCGATGCGGCCGGCGATCTCGCCATAGCCGCCGCGCACATAGCGCCGCACCTCGTCCGGGACGGTGTGATATCGCTCGTGGCCCTGATCGCGGCCGACGACGTTGAGCACCGACTGCGTGACGATATACTGGGCGAACGGACTGACGACGATCGGATAGCCGAGGTCCTCGCGGACGTGCCACGCTTCCTCGAGAATTTCCTCCAGCCGGCCCTTCAATCCCATCGTCTCGAGCTGATAGGCAAGGTTCGACACCATGCCGCCGGGGCACTGGTGCTGGAAATGAAATTCGTCGTACTCCCTCGGCGTGCCGACGGGCTTGCCTTCCTTCTCGGCGATATAGGCGAGCCGCTCGGCCACCTCGTGCACCGGCGCCAGATCGAGCGACACCTCGAAACCGCGCCGGCGCAGGTTGTCCGTCACCCGCTCGGTCGGCGAGTGCGACACGCCGTTGGCCAGCGTGGAGGTCGCCGTGTGCACGATATCGACGCCGTGCGACACCGCTTGCAGGACCACGTAGGGCGCAAGACCCGAATTGCAGTGAGTATGGATCTGCAAGGGCCGGTCGCCGATCACCGCCTTGACGGCGGGAACGAGCGTCGCCACCCGCTCGGGGGTCAACAGCCCGCTGGCGTCCTTGAGGAACACCGAATCGACGCCGAGCGCAATCAGTTCCTTCGCCTTCTTGACGTAGTACGCATCGGTGTGGACCGGGCTGAAGGTATAGACCAGCCCGCCCACCACATAGAGCCCGCAGCGCTTCGCCGCCCTGATCGGGATTTCGAGGTTGCGCATGTCGTTCAGCGCGTCGTACGGCGTATGGTAGCGCATGCCGTTGGCGACGAAGCGCTCGGCCGCCAGTTCGACCACGTCGTCGGCGAAGAACTCGAACGTGAACAGGCTCTGGCCGCGGGTATGGATGATGAGCGGCGTTTCCTTGACCCACGAGGACAGGATTCGCATTCGCTCCCACGGGTCTTCGCGCAGATACCGCACGGCGACGTCGAACACCGCCCCGCCGACGAGATCGATGGCCTCGAAGCCGGCCCGGTCGAGCCGCGGCGCGATGTCGCGCATCATGGCGGTGGTCATGCGCGTCGCCCACAGGCACTGGTGGGCGTCACGCAACGTCACATCGATCAGCTTGATCGGTTTACGCTTGGGCATGAGAGAACTCTGTTTCCACCCAACGGGTGTGCACGGACGACTGGATGAAGTCCGGATGGGTCAAAAGCGCGCGGTGGAACGGAATGGTCGTGGACAGACCTTCCACCTCGAAGCAGTCGAGGGCGCGGATCGCGCGCGCGACCGCATCCTGTCGATCGGCGCCGCGCACGATCAGCTTGCCGAGCAGCGAGTCGTAATGCCGCGGCACCGCGTAGCCGCGATAGGCATGGCTGTCGAAACGCACGCCGGGCATTTTCGGCGGCGTCCACGCCGTCAGCGTGCCGGGCGAGGGGATGAAGCCGCGTGCCGGGTCCTCGGCATTGATGCGAAACTCGATCGCGTGGCCGGAGCTTTGCACGTCGGCCTGCGCAAACGACAGCCGCGCATCGCCGGCGACGAGAAGCTGCTCGGCCACCAGGTCGATCCCGGTCAGCATCTCCGTCACCGGGTGCTCGACCTGGATGCGCGTGTTCATCTCGATGAAGTAGAAGTCTTCCGTCGCCGCATCGTAGATGAACTCCACCGTCCCGGCGCCGACATAGCCGATCCCCTCGGCGAGTTTCACCGCGGCGGCGCAAATGTCCTGCCGCTTCCGCGCATCGAGCACCGGGGACGGCCCCTCCTCGACCAGCTTCTGGTGCCGGCGCTGAACGCTGCAATCGCGCTCCCACAGGTGAACGACGTTGCCATGCCGGTCGCCGAACACCTGCACCTCGATATGGCGCACTTTTGGAATGAAGCGCTCGAGATAGACCTGGCCGTTTCCGAACGCGGCCTGCGCCTCGCGCGACGCCTGCACGAACAGCGCGGGAAACGTGGCGGCCTCGGTCGCAACCCGCATGCCGCGCCCGCCGCCGCCGGCCAGCGCCTTCAGCAAAATGGGATAGCCGATCTCCGACGCCGCGGCGGTGGCCGCCGCTTCGTCCTCGAACGCCTGCTCCGAGCCAAGCACGACGGGCACGCCGAGGCGCTTGGCGGTGCGCCGCGCCTCGGACTTGTCGCCCATCATGGTAATGGCTTCCGGGGACGGGCCGACGAAGTTGATCTTCTCCGCGGCACAGGCGGCGGCGAAATCGGCCCGCTCCGACAGAAACCCATAGCCCGGATGCAGCGCGTCGCAGCCCGTCGACCGCGCCACCTGCAGGATGATGTTGGGGTCGAGATAGCTCTGCGCCGCCGCCGCGAGACCGATCCTGACCGCGTGGTCCGCCGCAAAGACATGGGACGAGTTCGCGTCGGCCTCCGAGTACACCGCCACCGTCTCCACACCGACCTTCCGGCACGCGCGAATGATCCGGAGGGCGATCTCGCCACGGTTGGCCACCAGCAGGCGCTTCATATAATGAATTCCAATAATCCGAATTTCGAATTCTTTTCTATCAAATCCCAAAAAAATCCGTCTTGCAAGTTCTTTATTTCCGTATTTTGATAGGGAATGATTTCAATGAAAGATCAGCAGGCCACTGCAAAGGGCCGCGAGCTTCGGCAGGCGCTGGACTCGTCGCTTTCGACCGGCAAATCCGGGGAAGCCTTGAGCGGCCTTCCCTCGATCAAGGCGTTTGCCTTTCTCGAAGCCATCGCGCACGCCCAGCGCCCGCTGAGCGTCTCGGAGTTCAGCGTGCTGCTGAACGTGCCGCAGCCGACGGCCCACCGCATCGTGCGCATGCTCGAGATGGAGAACATCCTGGCGCGCGAGCCGGACAGCCGGCGCTACGGCCCCGGCGATCGCCTCGCCTCGCTCAGCCTCGGACTGATTTCCGTTTCGGTCCGGCTGGCGCCGCGGCGGGCCATTCTCGAAGAACTGTCGCAAGCCGTCGGAGAGACCTGCAACTTCGGTGTGCTGGCCGGCAATCATCTCGTTTATCTCGACCGCGTCGAGGCCGGCTGGCCGTTCGGCCTGCGTTTCGAGCCCGGCTCGCGTGTCCCGTTGCATTGCACATCGATGGGAAAACTGTTTCTGAGCTTTCTCACGCTGGAGCAGCGGCGGCGGTTGTTGGCCTCGACCCCGCTGCACACCTACACCGAGAACACCATCACCGATCCCGACCGGCTCGAGGACGAGTTCGCCCGCATCCGCGACACCGGCATCTCCACGGACGATCAGGAATTCCTCGCCGGCGTCGTCTGCGTCGCGGTGCCCGTTCGCTCGGCGAACGGCCATGTCGTGGCGGCGCTCGCCATCTCGGCTCCAGTCGCGCGCATGTCGCTCGGCCGGGGGCTTCAGCACGTTCCGCTCCTGCGCAATGCCGCGACCCGGCTCGAAGCGACACTGGCCGATCAGAAACTGGAAGAAGCGGCCAAAACCAAGATTTCGGAACAGATCGCCTGAGCGCGAGGCAGGATCGCGGCGGCGCGCCGCGGCCCGCACCGCGCCTGTCTCGTCCGCTCGCTTCGAATCGCACATCAGCCGAGCACGATGGTGATGGTGCCGAACGTCAGCATCAGCACGAGCGCGATGACGCGCGCGCCATAGTCGTTCAGCCGGTGGAACATTTTCATGCCGACATAGGTCGAGCCGAGATACAGGGCGCACAGAACGACCGACCATGCCAGCGACGGCGGGCCGCTCTTGCTGAAGACGATGGTCGCGATCAGCCCGACGACCGACGTGATCCCGATGAACATCGTCAGGATCGCCCGGGTGATCCGTGTCGGGTCGGGGCCGGACAGCAGCAAAAAGATCACCGGCGGCGCGCCGATGCTGGTCGCGCCAAGCAGAACGCCGCCGAAAGCCGCGGTGGCCACCAGCCAGATCTGGCGGGGGTGGTAGGCGAGCCGCACGCCGCTGAACAACAGCAGGCTGAAAATCACCACCACGGCGCCGATCAGCCGGCGCGACATCGACGGATCCAGCGTCGTGAGAAGGGTACTCCCGATCGGCACCGTCAGGCAGGCGGGAATGGCGAGCAGTGCCAGCCGCCGGTACGGCACATCCTGATAGGTCGACGGCACCATGATCAGCGCGGCCGCCGCCTCGAGCACCAAGACGATGGTGATCGCCGGAATGCCGCCGAGCAGGATGCTCAGCGGCGGCGTCATCAGCATGGCTCCGCCGAATCCGGTTATGCCGCGCAAAACTCCCGCAAGCACAACAACGGACATCACGAGAGCCGCAAGGCCACCGCCTTCTATCATCGGACGCCGGGCTTTGGGTTGAAGAAGGATTGCCGCTCAGAGGACGCGGACGGGCAGCGCGCCCGTGCCCCGACCCGCGCGCGGCAACGGACTCACTCTATGCTTTGCTCATCTTCCGATGCGTCCAGAACCAGTTTTCTGATCTGCGCGCGCAGCGCAATGACCTCGGGATCGGACTCGTCGCGCGGGCGGGCCGCCTTGATGTCGATGATCGCCCGCACCGAGCCGGGCCGGCCGGCCATGACGACGACCTTGTCCGCGAGATAGACCGCTTCCTCGATGCTGTGGGTCACGAACAGCACGGTTTTGCGCTGCTGCTCCCAGATCCGCAGCAGCTCACGCTGCAGGTTGTTGCGCGTATAGGCGTCGAGCGCGCCGAACGGCTCGTCCATCAGCAGGACTTCCGGATCGACCGCGAGCGCGCGGGCCAGCGCCACGCGCTGTTTCATTCCACCGGACAGTTCGGACGGGTAGCTCTTGGCGAACCGCGACAGCCGCACCAGCGCCAGATGCTCGGCAACGATGGTCGCCCTGTCCTTGCTCGAGATGCCCGCGACGTCGAGACCGAAGCCGACATTGTCCTCGACCGTGAGCCAGGGAAACAGCGCGAACTCCTGAAACACCATGACGCGGCTCGACGAGGGCCGGGTAACCCGATTTTCGCCGATGACGACTTCGCCCGTCGTCGGGCCAAGAAATCCGGCAACGATGTTGAGCAACGTGGACTTGCCGCCGCCGCTCGGCCCGACGATGCAGACGAACTCCTTTTCGGAAACGGAAAGCGTCGTCTTCGAAAGCGCCTCGACCGACCCGGACCTTCGCGAGAAGAACGTCTTGCTGACGTCCCTCACTTCGATGAACGGCGCTTTGACGTCTACGTTTGGCGACATACGATCAAGCCTAACTACGGAATTCGATGAAAAAGCCATGGAATCAAGTTGCCTCGGGATCAAGTTGCCTCGGGATCAAGTTGCCCTTGGGATCGAGCTGCCATTGGGATCAGGCCGCCATCCAGCCAGCATCAACGTTCAGCGCGTGCCCCGTGACGATCTCGGCGGCGGGTGACGCCAGGAAAATGGCGGCCCCGACTAGGTCCTCCGGGGTGCCGAACCTGCCGTTCGGAATGCGCCCACGCATCGCGGCTTCGTAGCTCTTGTCGGTCATCCGCGAGCTCGTGAGATCCGTCAGGATCATGCCGGGACAGATGGCATTGACGTTGATCGCATGCTTGGCCCACTCGACGGCAAGCGCGCGGGTCAGCCCCAGCATGCCGGACTTGGCCGCGCTATAGGCGACCGCGTTGTGCATGCTCGGCGCGACATGCCCCATCACCGAGGCGATGTTGATGATGCGCCCCGGCCGCTGCTCCGGGATCAGCCTGGCGCCGATATGGCGCGCGCAAAAGAACGCTCCGGTCAGGTTGGTGTCGAGCACCTTCCGCCACGTTGCGGTGGGATACGACTCCGCCGGCCCGAGAGAGTTGATCCCCGCGTTGTTGACGAGCACATCGACCGTGCCGAGGTCTTTCGCGACCCTGTCGAGGGCGGCGCCGACGGCGGTCTCGTCCGTGACATCGCATCGATAGGCGGGCATCCCCTCGACACGCGGCGCGGCATCGTCGATTGCGAGATCGACGACCGCGACCGTTGCGCCCGCCTTGCGGAACGCCTGCGCAATGACGAGGCCGATCCCCCGGCTTCCGCCCGTGACCACCGCCACCCTGGACTGGAGGGAAAACAGCTCGCGGTTCGCGTCCATGCCGTCCCCCGTCATCCGTGATACCAGACGAGCAGCCGGCTCTGGAGCAGACGCAGCAGCCCCTCCATCAGAATTCCCATGAAGCCGATCGAGATCATCCCGACGAAGATGATATCGGTGCGCAAGAAATTGCGTGCATCCTCGATCATGAAGCCAAGCCCCGAGGTGGCGGCGACGAGTTCGGCGGCGACGAGCACCATCCAGGCGACGCCGAGGCCGATGCGCGCGCCGGTGAAGATGTTCGGCAGCGCCGCCGGCAGAACCACACGGCGCAGGATCGTGAACTCGCGCGCGCAGAAGTTTCTGGCGGCCCGGATCAGCACCGGATCGATGCTGCGCACCCCGTGGATCGTGTTGAGCAGGACCGGGAAGAAGCACCCGATCATGATGATGAAGACGTTCTGCTCGAGACCGATTCCGAACCAGAGAATGCTGATCGGAATCCAGGCGAGCGGCGGGATCGGCCGAAGCAGTTCGATGATGGGGTTGAAGTAGGCATTGAACCGGCTCCACCACCCCATGGCGATTCCGAGCGGGATCGCGATGACGCACACCGCGCCCCAGGCGATGAGAACGCGCTGGGTGCTGGCTATGGCGTGGGTGAGAAGGACGCCGGAGCGGAGTCCTTCCCACCCTGCCAGGATCACGAGCGAAGGCGGCGGCATCAGAACGGCCGCGCGCGGGTTGAGCATCGGAAGCAGCCACCGGCTGAGGAGCTCCCAAAAGATCAGCAGCATCCCGATCGAAATCACTCCGGCCAGATGCCGCTCGATCAGAGCAAACCAGCCACCCGGAGCGCCTTCCTGCACGGAGGCGTTCGTGCGCGACGTGCCCGCCTTGCCGGCGATCCCGCTTACTGCTTCAGCCATGCAGTCCCCTGCCTTGTTCGCGTTGCAGATCGGCAACGCACCGCTCAAGCGCGGTACGTCTGCCCGCCAAAGGTCCAGTCACGCACCAGATCGCCGGCAACCGGGAACGGCTGTGGCGCCGAGAGCGTGTCCTCGTTGTCGTATTTCGGGTAAGGCGGCTTGGCGACCGTGCCCGTCCATCCGTTCGGAATGAAGCAGGGCTTGGCCGGCGTCTTCCATCCCAGCCGGTTCATCGTCTCGACGGCGAACTGGGGCGCGAAATTGCTTTTATACTGCTCGACCGACACCAGCTTCGGCAACCGTCCGGAGCCGTGGAGCCAGGTGGCGACCCGCCCGTTCTCCGCCGACCAGAAGTCGACATCCGGGAAGAACCAGTTCGGCTTGTAGAGCTTGTTGAGCTTGGTGTTGAGCAGGTCGATCATCTCGAGCGGATAGCCGCGATACATCGCATCCGCCTGGAACACCTTGTTGGCGGCCGCGGTGTCCTTGCGGGTGTAAAGGATCCCCTCGGCGTAGGCGTCGATCAGCGCCTGCACCACGTCGGGCACGTTCTCGATCAGTTCGTTGCGGACCCAGAAGTTGCCCATGTAGAAGTTGTAGTCGAAGATCGAATCGATCTGCCGGGCGTTCTTGCGGACGAGCAGGTGATCCCACACATACGGCACCCACTGCACGAACCCGTTAAGCCCACCCGGCATGATCAGCATGTCGGTCGGCTTCATGTTCTTCAGGACGACGTCCTTGCTCGAGTCCAGGCCGTGAGCGCGCAGCGCCTCGGTGAAATAGAACTCGGCCGAGGAGCCGACGACGATACCGAACGCCGGCTTCTCCTTCATGGTCTTGATGTCGGCGATCGACTTGAGCGGCGAATCGAGCGGCACCAGCGTCGCGTGCTTGACGTTGGGATTGACGATGGCGACGCAGCGCACCGGAAAATCGCGCGACAGCAGCGTGGTGTACGGGAAGTTGCCTTCGAGACCGACCTGCACGCGGCCGGCCGCGGCCGCCTCGTTGATCGCCGGCCCGCTCAGGAACGCATGAACGACGACCTCGAGCCCGCGCGCCGCGAACAGTCCGCCGCCCGCCGCCACCGGCAGCCCGGTGAAGGCCGGCTGATTGCCGATCGACAGCGGCCACCAACCCTTGTCCTTCAGCCACTTGATCGATTCGTCGGAAATCTTCTTGTACGGCTTCTGCCAGCCCCATTCGGTGTAGGACGACGACGCCGTCTGGGCGGCGGCATCCTTGTACGCACCGATGGTTGCGATGGCGGATGCGCTGAGTGCGAGAAAGTCTCGTCTGTCGATCATTAGTCCCTCCCGTTTTGATCGCAAGGCCGCACTATGCGGCGTCGTCTACGGCACCTTTTCCGCGCGCTCGTGTTGTTGTTACCGACACCGGTACGGTGTCAGTCCTCCAAGCCAGCAGAATTCTGGCGCTCGAACTGAGTGCCGAGCTTGGCAGCAGTTTCCATCATGATCGGAAGCTGCTGGAGCGCCTTTCCGATCGACAGCCGTGCCGCAGGAGCGGAGATCGCCAGCGCGGCACACAGGGCGCCGGTCGTCGATCTCACCGGCACGGCAAGACACACGACGCCGGCCAGAAATTCCTGATCGTCGATCGAATAGCCGCGCTTCTTGACTTCCTGCACTTCGCGATCGAGCGCATCGGCGTCGCAGATGGTGTTGTCGGTATAGGGATGCAGAACGGACGCCTGAATGAGTTCGCGCCGCCGCGCCGGCGGCATCTCGCTTAAGAACAGCTTGCCCATCGACGTGCAATGCAGAGGCACCTTCGATCCCGGCTCGAACTTCAGACCGAACGGCCACTTCGATTCGACGCGCTCGATGTAGACGATCGCATTGCCTTCCATCACGCCCAGATTGCAGGTCTCGCCGATGTCGTTGGACAGCGCCTGCAAGAGCGCCTGCCTTGGCGCCGCCTTGGCCCAGTATCGCAACACGTCGAGCGCGAACGTGACCAGGCGCGGCCCCGGCCCCCGCAGCCGGCCGTTCACGCCCCGCTGCAACAGGCCGTCGTTCTCAAGCTGCCTGACCAGACGGTGCATCGTCGGCTTCGGCACGTCGACGAGGGTGGACAGTTCGGCCACGCTGAGGTCGCGGCGCATGTGCGCGGCGGCCTCCAGAACGTGGAGCGCCCGCAAGCCGGCGCTGCCGATGCCGCCATCGCCGGGCGCCGAGTCCTGCAGGAACAGACGGGAGAGATCGACCTGACGCGACGCGGCCTTCGCGGGCGCGCTCTTGGCGGCCGGCCTCTTCGCCGCCGCCCTGGTCCCGGTCATCTTTTGTTTCAGATCACCCATGCGGAATATCAATAACTGATCCAAAAATTATCGCAACGAATTTCTGCTTCCGGACTCGATTTTTCTTCCCTCGAACACAACGACGCGATCGAGAGCGTATCGAGATATGCCTGATACATCGCTTCAAACATAAAGCATCGCGCTCCGGTGAAACCGGATCGAACAAATTTCGCGGGAGCCATTGCGGTCTTTTTCAAGATCGCGTACCGTCTTGATTATCATTTTTGATATCAAATCGTATCACTAACTCGCAGGAAGCGCCCCATGAAACCGAACCTGACCGACCCCGGCAAAGTCGTTATCACCGTTGCCCCGACCGGCGGCCTGCACGGCCGCGAAGCGAACCCCGCGCTGCCGGAGCAACCGAAGGACATCGTCCAGGCGTTCAAGGACTGCTACAACGCCGGCGCGACCGTCGCGCACATGCATGTGCGGGACAAAAAGGGCGTCACCACCGCCAATCTCGACGTCTACGGCGAGGTCATCGACGGCGTGATGTCGCACTGCCCCGGCATGATCACGCAGGTCGGCAACGGCATCGGGCTGCGCTACAAGGACATCACCAAGGAAGGAGAGCCGTTCACGCTCGACGAGCGGATGAACCTCCTCAACATCCAGCCCGTTCCCGATCAGCTCACGCTCAACATGGGCACGTTCCACTTCGAGCATAAGAACAGCGAGTTTCTGTTCTCCAACTCCAAGCGCTGGAACACCGAGTTCGTCAAAGGCTGCGATGAGCGCGGCATCGGCAACGAGCTGGAGGTCTACGATCTGAGCCACATCCAGAACGCCATCGATCTCCTGGAGCGCGGCGTGCTCAAGGCGCCGCTGCACTTCAGCTTCGTTCTCGGCATCAAGGGCGGCGTCCCGGCCACGCCGCAGGCGCTGATGGCGATGCTCGACGCCATTCCGGAAGGGTCGAGCTGGCAGGTCGTCAGCATCGGCAAGCATCAGCTTCCGCTCAGCACCACCGTGCTGGCGATGGGCGGCAACATCCGCGTCGGAATGGAGGACAACGTTTATTACTCGCACGGCGTGCTGGCGGTCAGCAACGCCCAGCTCGTCGAACGGGCCGTCCGTATCGCCCGCGAACTCGGCCGCGAGATCGCCACTCCCGAGGAAGCCCGCGCATTGCTCCATATGCAAAAAGCTCCGCAGCGCCGGCCGGCTTGAGGCCGCCTGAATGTCTTGAAAGGCCCCGTGGATCATCCCGGCCAAACCCGCCGGGGTGGTTCACGGTTCGTCACCAGTCCCGTCGCGGCTCGACACTTTTGCGCCGGCCGCGACCTGTCCGCTCCGATCCCCGTTCCCTCACACCCGCACCGGCCATCGTCACGCGCCGAGCGACAATTGCGCCAGCGCGCACGATGCGATGCGCGCCCGCCGCGAATCGCTGCGGCTCGTCAGAATGATCGGCACGCGCGCGCCGAGCACGACGCCGGCGCACTCTCCGCCGCCCAGATAGATCAGCGATTTGTAGAGCACGTTGCCGACATCGAGGCTCGGCACCATCAGGACGTCCGGGTCGCCGGCGACCGGCGACGAGATGCCTTTGGTCGTCGCCGACACCAGCGAAATGGCATTGTCGAAGGCCAGCGGCCCGTCGGCGATCGCTCCCTTGATCTGGCCGCGGTCGACCATCTTGGACAGCGCCGCCGCATCCATGCTCGAGGCCAACTCGGGATTCACGCTTTCGACGGAGGACAGGATCGCCACCTTCGGCGCGGCAACGCCGATCGCATGCGCGAACTGGATGACGTTGCCGAGAATGTCGGCGAACACCTTCAGAACCACGTCGCCGGCCGCATGGCCAT
>JBDHSY010000006.1:0-21195 GCA_039808405.1 Xanthobacteraceae bacterium | reverse complement strand
GGGCGCGTGGATGCCATCGTCGTTGGTGCAAAGAATGCGCATCCCGCTCACTCGTCCTTTCCGATCGTTCTGCGCCCGCCCATGTAGGGTTGCAGCGCCTCCGGCACCGCGACGGAGCCGTCTTCCTGCTGGTAGTTCTCCATGACCGCGATCAGCGCGCGGCCGACCGCGACGCCCGAGCCGTTCAGCGTGTGGACGAAACGCGGCTTGCCGTCGGCGCCGCGATAGCGTGCGTCCATGCGCCGCGCCTGGAAGTCGCCGCACACCGAGCACGACGAAATCTCGCGATAGGCGCCGCCCTCGCCCTGACCTGATAGCTGTCCCGGCATCCACACTTCGATGTCGTAGGTTTTCTGCGACGCAAAGCCCATGTCGCCGGTGCACAGCGTCACCACGCGGTAATGCAGGCCGAGCCGGCGCAGCACCTCCTCGGCGCAGGAGAGCATGCGTTCGTGCTCGTTGCGGCTGTCCTCCGGCGTCGTGACGGAGACGAGTTCGACCTTGGAGAACTGGTGCTGGCGGATCATGCCGCGGGTGTCGCGGCCGGCCGCGCCGGCCTCGGCACGGAAGCAATGGGTCAGCGCCGTGAAGCGCAGCGGCAACTCCTTTTCGTCGACGATCTGCTCGCGCACCAGATTGGTCAGCGGCACCTCGGCGGTCGGGATCAGCCAGTAATTCGACGGCGGCACAGTGTCGTCGAGCACGCGCAGCTCGAACACGAGAAGGTCGTCGAGCTGAAGCTCGGCCGCCGGCTTGTTCAACTCCTTGACCGCGAGATCGACCGCCTGCGCGCGAATGCGCTGGTAGATGGCGCCGTCGTCGAGCGCTGCGGCGGCCGCGAACTGGTCGTCGCGAAATTTCGGCAGCTGCGCGGTGCCGAGCATCGCGTCGTCCTTGACCAGCAGTGGCGGGTTCACCTCCGTGTAGCCGTGCTCGGTGGTGTGCAGGTCGAGCATGAACTGGCCGAGCGCGCGCTCCAGCCGCGCCAGTCCTTTCTTCAGCACGACGAAGCGCGCGCCGGAGAGCTTTGCCGCCGCCTCGAAATCCATCTGGCGCAAGGCTTCGCCGACGTCGTAGTGCGGCTTCGGCGCGAAGGCGTAGCTGGGCTTGGCGCCGAAGCGGTGGTGCTCGACGTTGTCGTGCTCGTCGCGCCCGTCCGGCACGTCGGGGAGCGGCAGGTTGGGGATGGCGAGAAGCATCTCGCGCAACTCCTCCTCGGCCGCCTTGGCCGCCGCCTCCAGCTCCGGCAGCTTCACCTTGAGGTCGGCCACTTCCGCCATCAGGGCCGTGGCGCGCGCCTCGTCCCGCGCCTTCTTGGCCGCGCCGACCTCGGCCGAGACCGCCTTGCGGCGCGCCTGCGCCTGTTCCGCGGCATGGATCGCGGCCCGCCGGCGCGCATCGACCGCGAGCAGATCGGCGGCGGCCGGCGCCAGCCCGCGCCGCGCCAATGCGGCGTCAAAGGCGTCCGGATCGTCGCGAATGGCCTTGATATCGTGCATGGGAGGGACCGGGCTTCAGTTATCGAGACCGCCGAACGTCGACCGCGGCGGGTGGAGCGGCGGACGGGCGCCCTTCCCTATCGCGAATGCACCGCGAAGGAAAGTTGCCGCGGCCTATTCGGCCGGCGTGGCCGAGGGCGGCGACGAACTGTCGGCGGGCGGAGCGTCGCCAGTATCGGTGGTGTCGCCGGCCTTGTCGCCGGCTTTGGCGGCCGCCTGCTCCGCCGCCTTCTTTTCGACCAGCCGCACCGACCACACCGAGCATTCGTAGAGCGCGAGCAACGGGATCGCCAGCGACAGCTGGCTGATGATATCCGGCGGCGTCAGCACCGCCGCGAGCACGAACGCCACCACGATGAAATAGCGGCGCTTGTCGCGCAACTGCTGCGAGGTCAGGATGCCGATGCGGCCGAGCAGCGTCAGGATCACCGGAAGCTGGAAGGCGATGCCGAAGGCGAACACCAGCGACATCATCAGCGACAGATACTCGCCGACCTTGGGCAACAGCGCGATCTGCGCCATGTCGTCGCCGCCAACCTGCTGCATGCCGAGCGAAAAGCGGACCAGGAGCGGCATGACCAGGAAATAGACCACGACCGCGCCGAGCACGAAGAAGAACGGCGTCGCCACCAGATACGGCAGAAAAGCGCGGCGCTCGTTGCGATAGAGCCCCGGCGCGACGAACATGTAGATCTGCCCGGCGACGATCGGGAACGACAGGAAGGCGGCGCCGAACAGCCCGAGCTTCAACTGGGTGATGAAATATTCGAGCAGCGCGGTGTAGATGAATTTTGTGTTCTCGGGTCCCGCGACCCAGGCGAACGGCCACACCAGCACGTTGTAAATCTGCTTGGCGAACGCAAAGCTGACGATGAAGGCCACCGCAAACGCGAGCAGCGCCTTGATCAGCCGCGAGCGCAGCTCGATCAGGTGCTCCATCAGCGGCGCGCGGGAGGCTTCGATGTCTTCCTGGCTCATGACGCCTTCGCGGCCCCGGTCTCGGTCTGCGGCGTCGCGGCAGGCGCAGGCTTGTCCGGCGCAACGGCCGCATGCTCGACCGCGGCAGGCTCCGGCGATGCCTCTGCCGGCGCGGCGGGCTCCGCCGCAGGCTCCGCGCTGGATGCGGCCGCCGCGTCGGGCGTGGTGGCCGCCTGCGGCTGATCCGGTTTGGCCTCGGCCTGCTCGGAGACGCTCGCATCGGAGGCGGCCGGCTCCGCCGCGACAGGCGTGCCCTCCGCGGCAGGCGTGCCCTCGCCGGGTTTGTCTTCGGACTTATCCGCGGACGTGTCTTCGGGCTTGTCCTCGAGCTTCAGCGCGTCGTCAAAATCCTTCTGCGCGTCGCTGAGCAGGTTGGCGCCGGTGAAGCTCTTCGCCGTATCCTTGATCTCGTCGAACTGTTTCTTGATGTCGGCCATCTCGGCTTCGCGCATGGCCTCGTTGAACTGGCCCTGGAAGTCGGCCGCCATGCGGCGGATTTTCGTCATCCACTGCCCGACCATGCGCAGCACGCCGGGCAGCTCCTTGGGGCCGATAGCGATCAGCGCCACGACGGCGATGACGATCAGCTCGCTCCACCCGACATCAAACATCCGTCAATCCGTCCGCAGCAGCCCGGGGTCTCTCACCGTTTTCCGAAGAACGCGAAAGACTCCAAGTTTTGTTTCGACGCGTTCTCTTCACGCGAACCGGTGCCCGCTTCGCCGGAAAACGCTACAGCGCCACGCCCTCTCGCGGGACGGGCGCCTTGTCAAGGCAGCGAGGCATGGCGGCGACGCCGCGCGACGCAATCAGACGACCTTGCTGCCGACGTCGCTGTGCGAGTTGGAGGACGGCGTCTGGGCGTTGTGGTCGATGGTCTTGACCGGCTCGGATTTCTCCGCGGTCTTCTCGTCGTCCGACATGCCCTTCTTGAACGCCTTGATGCCCTGGGCCACGTCGCCCATCAGGTCGGAAATCTTGCCGCGCCCGAACAGCAGGAGGACCACAGCGATCACCACGATCCAGTGCCAGATGCTCATCGAACCCATGCTGCTACCCTCCACGCAAGGCAGCCTCGGCCGCCGCTGTTGTCCCTAGATTGTTCTGAAGCTAGGCGCAAGACGCGGCAAAAACAAGCACTTGGAACCTGCTGTGATGCACGTCCAATGGTCGCATCAAATCTGCCGGTTCCGCTTCGGCCGGCTCACGACGGCTCGGTGTCGTCCGTGGCCTCGGGGGCCATGGTGTCCGGTTCGGCCTCCGGTTCGCTTTCCGGCCCGGCCTCGCCGTCCGCCGCGGGTTCAGGCTCGATGGCCGGCGTCAGCACGAGTTGCAGTTCGTCGCCCTCCTCGAGCGCCTCCTCGTCCTCGCGCAATGCCGGATCGTCGGACGGCGCCGGCACGTTGAAGCCGGACGGCAGCCGCGGATCCAGGAGCCCGGTGCCCTTCAGTTCGTCGAGGCCCGGCAGGTCGCTCAGCGCCTCGAGGCTGAACTGCGCCAGAAAACCCTCGGTGGTGCCGAAGGTGAGCGGCCGCCCCGGGGTCTTGCGACGGCCGCGCGGGCGAATCCATCCGGTCTCCAGCAGCACGTCGAGCGTGCCCTTGGAGGTGACGACGCCGCGAATCTCCTCGATCTCGGCCCGCGTCACCGGCTGGTGATAGGCGATGATCGCCAGCACCTCGATGGCGGCGCGCGACAGCCGCCGCGTCTCGGTGCTCTCCCGCGTCATCAGCCACGACAGATCGGTCGCGGTGCGGAACGTCCACTTGGTGCCGACGCGCACGAGGTTGACGCCGCGCAGCGCGTAGTCGGCCTGCAACTGCGCCAGCGCCTCCTTGATATCGACCCCGTCCGGCATCTTCTTGGCCAGCACGCTTTGGTCGAGCGGCTCGGCGGAGGCGAACAGCAGCGCCTCCAGAAGCCGCAATTCCTCCGGCCGCGCGCCGGTCGCTTCGGAAACCGCCTCGCTGTCGCAATCGGCCTGTTTTTCCGCCGGCAATGCCATGGCTTGGTCTCCTTCCAACTTCAACTCATTACAACGCCGGCGTGTCGGGCCCGGCCTCGGCATCCGTGAGTGCGGGCTCCGCCGCGCGCTTACGCAGGTAGATCGGCCCGAACGCCTCCGGCTGGTGCACGTCGGCGGAGCCGTCGCGCACCAGTTCCAGCGCCGCCGCAAAGCTCGACGCGAATACGGTGGCCGCCTGCGCCGGATCGACGACATACCGGATCAGGTACTCGTCCAGCCGGCTCCAGTCGTCGGCCATGCCGACCAGCCGCTCCAGCGAGGCGCGCGCCTCGGCGAGCGACCACACCGTGCGCTTGGCGAACGACACGGTGGCCAGCACGCGCTGCTGGCGCTGGGTGGCGTAGGCCGTCAGCAGGTCGTACAGCGTCGCCGTCCAGCGCGGGTGGCGGATTTCCGCGATCGCCTCGGGCTGGCCGCGCGGAAACACGTCGCGCATCAGCTGCGGCCGGGTCATCAGCCGGCCCGCCGCCTCGCGGATCGCCTCGAGCCGGCGCAGCCGGTTGGCAAGCGCGGTGGCAAGCGCCTCGGCGCTGGGGCCTTCCGCCTCCGGCGGCTCCGGCAGCAGCAGCCGCGACTTGAGATAGGCGAGCCATGCCGCCATCACCAGATAGTCGGCGGCGAGCTCGAGGCGCAGCTTCCGCGCCGCCTCGATGAACACCAGGTACTGGTCGGCCAGCGCCAGAATGGAAATTTTCGCCAGATCGACCTTCTGCTGCCGCGCCAGCGCCAGCAACAGGTCGAGCGGACCTTCATAGCCCTCGACATCGACCACCAGCGTCGGCTCGTTGCTGGCGCGCTCCGGCTCGGGCGCCTCGAAGGGCAGGATTTCGGCGCTCATGCGAGAGGCACCCCCGCGATCAGGTCATCGAGTTCGGCCCGGCCGGCCGCGGCATCGAACGGCTGCGGCGGACGGCGGGCGGCGAGCGCACGCTCGGCGCGGGCGAGCGCGGGACCGGCGAGGTCCGGCACGGCCTCCGCCACGGCGCGCATCTCGTCGAGCTGGCCGTTGCAATGCAGGACGACGTCGCAGCCGGCGGCGATCGCCGCGCGCGAGCGTTCGGCAATCGAACCGGCCAGTGCATTCATCGAAACGTCGTCGCTCATCAACAGGCCCTGGAACCCGATTCCGTTGCGAATCACCTGCTGAATCATTGTCGCAGAAGTCGTCGCCGGTTGGGCGGCATCGATGGCGCTGAACACAACATGCGCGGTCATCGCCATCGGCAGGTCGGCGAGCGGCCGGAACGCGGCGAAATCGCTGCGCTCCAGCTCCGCCGCCGCCGTCTCGACCACCGGCAGGCGGTGATGGCTGTCGGCCGTCGCCCGGCCATGACCGGGGATGTGCTTGACGACCGGCAGCACGCCGCCGGCCGAAAGCCCCTCGGCAACGGCGCGGGCGATGGCCGCGACCTTGTCGGGCGTCGTGCCGTAGGCGCGGTCGCCGATCACCGCATCGGCCCCGGCGACCGGCACGTCGGCGAGCGGCAGGCAGTCGACGGTGATGCCCAACGCCGCAAGGTCGGCGGCGATCAGCCGGGCGCCGAGCCAGGCCGCGCGCAGGCCGGCGCGGGTGTCGCCGTCGTAGAGGGCGCCGAACACGGCGCCGGCCGGATAGGCCGGCCAGTGCGGCGGCGCCAGGCGCTGCACCCGCCCGCCCTCCTGATCGATCAGGACCGGAGCGTCAGCAAATTCTATTGTATCTTTAAGTTCTCTTACGAGATCAGCAACTTGCTGCGGATTGTCAATATTTCTCTTGAAGAGAATAAAGCCCCACGGCCGTGCCTCGCGCAAAAACCCCCGCTCCCCGGCGGTGAGGGTCGGTCCGGAAATGCCGGTGAGGAATGCGCGTGCGCCCATCAGGGGCGATTAGCCCCCGGCCACGGTCACGGTCAAGGAAACGGCCGCTAATTTCTTTGGACGAAGCACTGGCCGCCGGCGGCTTTCAGGTTGCCGCAGAACTGCGCCGCCTGATCCTGGTTGCCGAACGGCCCGACCATGGCGCGATAGTGCACGCCCTTGGTACCGAGGTCGGCGCGCCTGATCACCGGGGCATGGTTGCCGAGCACCGAGGGGAACTTGCCCTGCAAGATGCGGTAGGAGGCCCGTGCATCGGCCTCGCTGCGCTGCGACGACACCTGCACCAGATAGCCGCCGCTGGTCATCGGAACCTCGGCGTTGGGATTGATCGAGGCGGTGCGGGTCTGGGCGTCGGGGGCCAGCGCCACCGGCGCCTGGGTGCCACGCGGGGCGGTCGCCGGCGGCGGTGCGGCTGGCGCCGCGGCTGCGGCCGCCTGATCCGGCCGTACCGGGATGGTGCGAATCTTGCGCGG
Organism: Xanthobacteraceae bacterium; assembly: GCA_039808405.1. Classification (GTDB taxonomy): domain Bacteria; phylum Pseudomonadota; class Alphaproteobacteria; order Rhizobiales; family Xanthobacteraceae; genus PRO6. The sequence continues at coordinate 14,362 of JBDHSY010000006.1, read as the reverse complement.
TTCGGGTCCGACGGCCGCCGCGGACTGCGGCGCGGCGCCGCTCGCGGCCGCGGCCACGGTCGCCGGGGCGGCATTTTTCGTCAGCGGCGGAAAGACGATGCGTGGTTGGCCCTGCGTCCTGCTGGTGACATCGACGGGGGCCTCCTCGCGCGGCACCAGCCGCTCGGTGCCGCCCGCGGACGCCAGCCGGTCCTGCACCAGCTTGCGTTCGGCGGCCTGCGTCGGCGGCACCACCTTGACCGGCGCGGTGTCGGCCTTGATCACCGGCGGCTCGGCCGGGCTCGAGGCGACGCTGAACGAGCGGTAGGCGTAGGCGCCGCCGGTCCCGACCACGGCGAGCGCAAGAATGGCCAGCACGGCCAGCTTCTTGCCGCGGCGCGGTTCGTCGTCCTGCTCTGCGACGTCATAACCGTCGTCATAGCCGTAGGCGTCATCGCCATAAGCACCTTCGGCGATATACGGCGCATCCTCGACCAGCGCCGGGTCGGCGCGGCCATAGAGCGCCTCGTCGTAGCGGTCGGCAGCCGGCCCCGCGCCGCCGTCATCGTAGGCGCTATCGCGATAGTCGCCCGCTTCGGGCTGCATCACGGGCTCCGGCGCGACCGGCGTCGTCTTGCGCCAGCCGGCGCGGTGCTGCACCCAGCTCGGCGGTCCGGGCGGCACGCCGTCGCGCGGCGACGGCTGCGGCTCGTATTCGGGCTGCGGCTCGGCCGCGTAGCGTGGCGACAGGGGCGCACGGTCGTCATGGGGAAAATCCACCATGGGATCGCTCTGGCCGATCAGCCGCGCCAGTTCGGCGAGCGGATCGCCTTCGGCATAGCCATGACCGGCGGGCACCGTGTCGTCGTGACCGGTTGCACCATGTCGCGTCAAAAATCGATCGGCCATCGTGTGTGTCCCCTTCGGGACAACCGCCGTCAGCTGATAAGCGCAGCGGCCGCCACCATCGCCGCCACATGCCCCGGTGTGAAACGGCCAATCCCGACTATCGCATCTCGTCCGGGGCATGGACCCCGAGCACGCCGAGACCAGAGGCCAGAACCGAGACGACGCCCTGCACCAAGGCCAGTCGCGCAGTCGTGATTACTGCATCATTATTGATAATGAAGCGTAAATGAGGCGCGTGGTTCCCCTTGCTCCAGAGCGCATGGAATTCGCTTGCGAGCTCATAGAGGTAGAACGCGATGCGGTGCGGCTCGTGGGCGCCCGCGGCGGCCTCGACGATGCGGGGGTAGAGCGCGAGCCGCTTCATCAGCGCCACCTCGTCCGGGTCGTCGAGGCGCTCGAGCGTCGCACCCGAAAGATATGCCGCGCGCGCGCCATCGTCCTCGGGCAGATCGGGCAGCACCTCGTGCGCCTTGCGGAACGCCGAGAAGCCGCGCGCGTGGCCGTACTGCACGTAAAATACCGGGTTGTCGCGCGACTGCTCGATCACCTTGGCGAGATCGAAGTCGAGCGGAGCGTCGTTCTTGCGGAACAGCATCATGAAGCGCACCGCGTCGCGGCCGACCTCGTCGACCACCTCGCGCAGGGTGACGAACTCGCCGGCGCGCTTCGACATCTTCACCGGCTCGCCGGCGCGCAGCAGCCTGACGAGCTGCACGATCTTGACGTCGAGGCTCGCCTGCCCGCCCGTCACCGCCCTGATCGCCGCCTGCACGCGCTTGATGTAGCCGCCGTGGTCGGCGCCCCAGACATCGACCATGCTGAGGAAGCCGCGGTCGAACTTGGTCTTGTGATAGGCGATGTCGGAGGCGAAGTAAGTATAGGAGCCGTCCGACTTCTTCAGCGGACGGTCGACGTCGTCGCCAAAGGCGGTGGCGCGGAACAGGGTCTGCTCGCGGTCCTCGTAGTCGTCCACCGGCGCGCCCTTGGGCGGCGGCAGGCGGCCCTCGTAGACGTCGCCCTTGGCGCGCAGCTCGGCGATGGTGGCGCCGACCCGATCGACGCCGCCCTCGATCAGCGAGCGCTCCGAAAAGAACACGTCGTGGCGCACGTTGAGCGCCGCGAGATCCATGCGGATCTCGTCCATCATCATGGCGATGGCTTTGGCGCGCACGATGCCCAGCCATTCGGCCTCCGGCCGATCGCGCAGCGCCGGGCCGTATTCGGCCGCAAGCGCTTCGCCGACCGGCTTGAGATAGTCGCCGGGATAGAGCCCTTCCGGAATCTCGCCGATGGTTTCGCCGAGCGCCTCGCGATAGCGCAGGAACGCCGAGCGTGCCAGCACGTCGACCTGCGCGCCGGCATCGTTGATGTAGTATTCGCGCGTCACGTCGAAACCCGCGAAAGCCAACAGGCTCGCCAGCGCGTCCCCGAACACCGCGCCGCGGCAATGGCCGACATGCATCGGCCCGGTCGGATTGGCCGAGACGTATTCGACGTTGATCTTTTCGCCGCCGCCGATCCGGCTGCGGCCGTAACCGGCGCCGGCCCGCAGCACGGCGCGCAGCGCCTCCCGCCACGCCACCGGATCGAGCGTCAGGTTGATGAAGCCGGGGCCGGCCACCTCGGCGCCGGCGACGAGGTCGTCGCCAGCGAGTTTTGCGGCGATCCGCTCGGCCAGGTCGCGCGGCTTCGCCCTCGCCTCCTTCGCCAGTACCATCGCGGCGTTGGTCGCCATGTCGCCGTGCGACGCCTCGCGCGGCGGCTCGACGACGATGCGCGTGAGGTCGATGCCATCGGGCAGCACGCCGTCGGCGATCAGCGCGCGGCAGGCGGCGTGGACGCGCGCGAGCACGTCGGCAAAGAGATGGGGCGAAGCGGACGGGGCCATCGTAAGAATCGGTGTTTTAGCTGGAACGCCGGCCTCTACGGGACCGCCGGCACGCCGCCGCCTAACGCAAATCCGGGGTCGAGTCAAAAAGCCGGGCATGCTCCATCAGCGCGAAGCGGTCGGTCATGCCGGCGATGAAATTGCCGATCCGGCGCGCGGCTTCGGCATCGTCGGCGTCGCCCGGCCGCCACTCCGGCGGCAGGTCCTGCGGCCGGGCGCGGTAGCGCGCGAACAGGTCGCGCAAAACACCCTCCGCGTCCCGCATGACGCGCATCACGCGCGGGTGGCGATACATCCGCTCGAACAAAAACGTCTTGATCGTCGCCTCCAGCGCCGCCACCTCCGGCGGAAAGCCGACCAGCGCCCGGCCGGCGCGGCGCACGTCGTCGGCCGAGGCCGGCGCGGCCTCGGCAAGCCGCCGCCCGGTCTCCGTCACCATGGCATCGATCAACAGCGAGATCAGTTCGCGCACCAGTTCGGCGCCGCGCCGCGAGGCGTCGAGGCCGGGCCAGGCACGGTCGATGCACCCGACGATCCCGGCAATCGGCGCGATGGTGGCGAGATCGTCGACCGCGAACAACCCTGCGCGCAGGCCGTCGTCGATGTCGTGGGCGTCGTAGGCGATGTCGTCGGCAAGGGCCGCGACCTGCGCCTCCAGCGAGGCATGCGACCACAGTTCGAGGTCGTGGCCGGCGGCATAGCCGGCGATGCCGACCGGCAGCCCGCGCGCCTGGTAGCGCCCGACCGGGCGGCCCGCGCGGTCGGTCAGCGGGCCGTTGTGCTTGACCACGCCCTCCAGCGTCTCCCAGGTCAGGTTGAGGCCGTCGAATGCCGGGTAGCGGTGCTCCAGTTCGGTCAGGATGCGCAGCGTCTGGGCGTTGTGGTCGAAGCCGCCGACCTCGCGCAAGGCTTCGTCCAGCGCATGCTCGCCGGCATGGCCATAAGGCGGATGGCCGAGGTCGTGGGCCAGCGCCAGCGTTTCGGTGAGGTCTTCGTCGAGGCTGAGCCGGCGGGCGGCGGCACGGGCGATCTGCGCCACTTCGAGCGTATGGGTCAGCCGGGTGCGGAAATGGTCGCCCTCGTGGACCACGAACACCTGGGTCTTGTATTGCAGGCGGCGGAACGCGGTCGAATGGATGACGCGGTCGCAGTCGCGGCGGAACACGCTGCGGGTGCGGCTCGGCGGCTCGGGATGGAGCCGCCCACGGCTCGCGGCCGGGTCGCAGGCATAGACCGCGCGGGATGCGTCCGCTCCGGCCGGCATGGGCAGCCTCCTCGGGAACAGGGCAGTTATCGTTGATTCTGCGCCGCGACGCACTTAACTATGGACCTGCTTTCATAGCGACGTTGGAGCAGGCGAGATGACCGGCACTGTCACCATTTCCGAGCGCGCCGCGCGCCGGATCGGGGAAATCCTCAAATCCGAGGGCGACGGAGCCAAAATGCGCATCAGCGTCGAGGGCGGCGGCTGCTCGGGTTTCCAGTACAAGTTCGACGTCGAACGCACGCAGGCCGATGACGATCTCGTGATCGCCCGCGACGGCGCCGTGGTGCTGGTCGATCCGGCATCCGCGCCGTTCCTGGCCGGCTCCGAGGTCGATTTCGTGGACGACCTGATCGGCGCGTCGTTCCGGGTGGTCAATCCGAACGCCACCGCCTCCTGCGGCTGCGGCACCAGCTTCTCGATCTGACACACTCCCTGTCAGCGTAACATCGCGGATCGGATCGCCCGTCCGTCATGGCCGGGTTTATCCCGGCCATCCACGTCTTCCTTCGCTGAATCGCCGTAAAGCTGAATCGCCTTGAGGACTTGGATCCCCGCGACAAGCGCGGGCATGACGGCAACAAGGGCTAGCCCTACTCCGCCGCCGTCACCCGCGGCAGCTCCGCCTCGCTGTCCTCGTGCTGCGGCTCCAGCCGACGCTTCAGGCGCTGGTCGAAGCGGTCGAGGTAGATGTAGATCACCGGCGTGATGAACAACGTCAGCAACTGCGACACGCACAGGCCGCCGACCACCGCGACGCCGAGCGGCTGACGCAGCTCCGCGCCGGCTCCCGCTCCAAGCGCGATCGGCAGCACGCCGAAGATCGCCGCGAACGTCGTCATCATGATCGGGCGGAAACGCAACAGCGCCGCCTCGCGGATGGCGTGCTCGGCGGACAGCCCGACGCGGCGCCGCTCCAGGGCAAAGTCCACCATCATGATGGCGTTCTTCTTGACGATGCCGACCAGCATGACGATGCCGATCATGGCGATCACCGACAACTCCATGTCGAACAGCATCAAGGTCAGGATGGCGCCGATGCCGGCCGACGGCAGGCCGGAGATGATGGTGATCGGGTGGATGAAGCTCTCGTAGAGAATGCCGAGGATGACGAAGGCGGCGAACACCGCGGCGAGGATCAGAATGCCCTGCCCGCGCAGCGAATCCTGGAATACCTGCGCCGTGCCGGAGAAGCCGGTGACGATGGTGACCGGTACGTTCGATTCACGCTCGATGCGGGTGATGTTGTCGACCGCGTAGCCGAGCGACACGTTGGGCGCGAGGTTGAACGAGATCGTCACCGCCGGCTGCTGGCCCTGATGGTTGATCTGCAACGGCCCGATCGTCGGCACCATGCGCGCCACCGCGTCGAGCGGGATGGTGCGGCCGGTCGAGGTCTTCACATAGAGTTTCGACAGGTCGGCGGGATCGATGCGGAACTGCGGCTTGGCCTCGAGGATGATCTGGTAGTCGTTGGACGGCATGTAGATGGTGCCGACCTGCCGGGTGCCGTAGGCGTTGAACAGTTCGTTGCGCACCTGCCCGACGGTGATGCCGAACACCGCCGCCTTCTCGCGGTCGACCTCGACGGTGAGCTGCGGGTTCTTGATGTAGAGGTCGGTGGTGACGTCGAGCAGCCCCGGCACCTGCGCGATCTTCTCGCGCATGATCGGCGCCAGACGATAGAGCGCCTCGGTATCGCCGCTCTGCAACACGTACTGGTACTGGCTTTTCGAGATGCGGCCGCCGATGTTGAGGTTCTGCACGCTCTGGAAGAACGCCTGCAAACCGGGCACTTGCAACGCCTTCTGGCGCAGCCGGCCGATCACCACCGGCGCCGGATCGCGCTCCTTCTTCGGCTTGAGCGAGATGAACAGCCGCCCGTAATTGGCGGTGGTGTTCGGCCCGCCGGAGCCGACCGTGCTGTTGACGTACTCGACCGCCGGGTCCTCCTTCAGGAGCGCCGCCAGCACCTGCTGGCGCTCGCTCATGGCGGCGAACGAGGTGTCGGTCGCGGCCTCCGTGACGCCGACCAGGAAGCCGGTGTCCTCCTGCGGGAAAAACCCCTTCGGCACGATGACGTAGAGGTAGACGGTGCCGGCCAGCGTCAACAGCGTGACGCCGAGCATGATCGACTTGTAGGCCAGCACCTTGTCGAGCGCCCATTCGTAGGCGCGCAGCCAGCTCGCGAACATCGCCTCGAAGGCGCGCAGCACGATGTTCTGCTTGCGGCCGTGGTCGTGCGCCCTGAGCACGCGGGCGCACAGCATCGGCGTCAGCGTCAGCGACACGAAGCCGGACACCAGGATCGCCACCGCGACGGTGACCGCGAACTCGCGGAACACGCGGCCGACGATGCCGCCCATCAAAAGCACCGGGATGAACACCGCGATCAGCGAGAACGTGATCGATATGATGGTGAAGCCGATTTCGCGCGCGCCCTTGAGCGCCGCCTCGAACGGACGCATGCCGCGCTCGATGTGGCGCACGATGTTTTCGAGCATGACGATGGCGTCGTCGACCACGAAGCCGACCGACAGCGTCAGTGCCAAAAGCGTCATGTTGTTGATCGAGAAGTCGAGCACGTACATGACGGCGCAGGTGCCGATCAGCGAGATCGGCACCGCCAGCGCGGGAATGAAGGTCGCCGACGCCGAGCGCAGGAACAGGTAGATCACCAGGATCACCAGCGCCACCGCGATCAGCAGCGTCTCCTCGACGTCGGACACCGCCTGGCGGACCGACTGCGAGCGGTCCGACATCACGGTGACGGTGACCGAGGGCGGGATCTGCGCGCGCAGCGTCGGCAGCTTGGCGCGCACGCCATCGACCACCGCGACGACGTTGGCGTCCGGCTGCTTCTGCACCGCCAGCACGATCGAGCGCCGGCCGTTGAGCCACGACGCGATCTTGTCGTTCTCGACGCTCTCGAGGACGGTCGCGATCTCGTCGAGCTTGACCGGCGCGCCGTTGCGCCAGGCCACCACCACATGGCGATAGTCGGCGGCCTTGTTCATCTGGCCGGACGCCTGCAACGCGACGTCCTGACGCGGACCGTTCAGGGTGCCGACCGGGGTCGATGAGTTGGCGCTGGCGACCGCGCTGCGCACGTCGTCCAGCGTCAGTCCGCGCGCCGCGGCCGCCTGCGGATCGACCTGAACGCGGATGGCGAACTTCTGGCTGCCGTAGACCAGCACCTGCGCCACGCCGGGAATCTGCGACAGCGTCTGGCCGACGGTGATCTCGCCGTATTCGTTGACCGCCGACAGCGGCAGCGTGTCGGACGACAGCGAGATGTAGATCACCGGAAACTCGGCCGGGTTGACCTTGCGGAAGCTCGGCGGCGTCGTCATCTCGACCGGCAGCCGGCGCTGCGCGATGGTCAGCGCCGTCTGCACGTCGAGCGAGGCGGCGTCGATGTCGCGGTTGAGGTCGAACTGCACGGTGATCTGCGCCAGCCCCTGCGAGGACTGCGACGACATCGAGGAAATGCCGGCAATGGTCGACAACTGCCGCTCGATGACGCCGGCGACCGAGGCCGCCATGGTCTCGGCGCTGGCGCCGGGCAGCGTCGCCGTCACCGAAATGGTGGGGAAATCCACCTTGGGCAGCGCCGACACCGGCAGCAGGCGAAAGCCGAAAATGCCGAAGGCGACGATCGACGCCGTCAGCAGCGTCGTCAGGACCGGGCGGCGGATGCACAGCTCGGAGAGCGTCATCGCCTCACGCTCCCGCCTTGCGCTCGCGCGGCGCCACCCGGGTGCCGTTCGACAGCAGCAGCTGGCCGTCCACCACGATCTCCTCGCCGCCCGACAGGCCGCTCGCCAGCACCGAGCGGCCCTCGAACGTGCGCGTCACCTTGACCGGCTGCACCTGCGCCTTGCCGTCCTTGACGACAAAGATGAAGTCGCCGCTCTGGCTGCGCTGCACCGCCTCCGACGGCACCACCACCGCCTCCTCGTGGCGCACGATCAGCCGCGTCGGCACTAGCGCGCCGGGCCACAGCCGCTCCTCGGTGTTGCCCATCACGGCCCGCACCGCCACCATGCCGGTCGCGGTGTCGACGGTGTTCTCGATCATCGCCACGATGCCGCGCTCCGGTTTGGCGTCGCCGGGCATGGTGGCGACCACTTGCGATGCCGAGACCGCCATCGCCGCGCGCAGGTCGCTGAGCACGCGCTGCGGCACAGAGAACACAACGTAGATCGGCGCAAGCTGGTTGATGGTGGCGAGCGGGCTGGTATCGGCCGGGCGCACGAAATTGCCGACCTTGACCGCGGCCGCGCTGATGCGGCCGGAGATCGGCGCGCGGATCACGGTGTAGGTCTTTTGCACCTTGAGATTGTCGAGCGCGGCCTGATCGGCCTCGATGGTCGCCCGCAGGATATCGGCCTGGGTGGTGGCGTTGTCGAGGTTGACCTGCGTGGTGGCGCCCTTGCCAATCAGTTCGCTGTAGCGTCGCACGTCGCGCTCGGCGCCGACCAGCGACGACTTGCTCTTGGCGAGGTTGCCCTCGGCCTGCGCGATCTGGGCATCGATCTGGCGGGCATCGAGCGTGAACAGCACGTCACCCTTGCCGACCTTGGCGCCGTCCTCGAAATGCACGGCGGTGATCGTGGTCTCGAGCCGCGACTTGAGCGCGACGCTGGCGATCGGCGTCACCGTGCCGATCGCCTCGACCTCGACCGGCACCGAGCGCCGCTCGGCCATGGCCGTCATCACCGCAACGACGCGCTCGCCGCGCGGCGATGTCTGGGTCACGGTCTGGTTGGCGGTCCAGAGCGGACGCACGAACACGGCGGCCAGCACGCCCGCGCCAATCACTCCGGCGACAATCAAGAGTTTCGCTGTTCTCATTCAGTGCCGGAGCGCAGGCTCCCGCGCCTCGGGCGCGAAAGCCGTCCTCCATCTCCATCGGCTGGCGTCAGCGGCTCGCGCTTCAACACAGATTATCACAAAAGCACGCGGCATAGTACGCAAACCATTGGAATAGTGGCAATATTCAACATTGTCACAAGCCCTTGTCATGAGCCTTGTCATGAGCCTTGGCAGAAGCCTTGCCGGCGCTTTCCCCGGCCTTGCCGGCAGCGCACCCGAACTTGCGCCGCCATGGGCGGCGTCGGACATATCCGAGCGCCTTGTCCGACCGGCATTTTTCAGCGCCGGGCGGCTTTCCAGCGGGCCCTGAAACGCTCTAGACGATAGGGTAAGCCCTCCATCTGAACCGGAGGTGACCGGGCCCGCCAAGGCGGTCCGGCCGCCCACCAGCGACAGGATCATCGTCCCCATGCGGATTGCCACCTGGAACGTCAATTCGATCCGGCAGCGGCTCGACCACGTGGTGAGCTGGCTCAAGGCCACCGCTCCGGATATCGCCTGCCTGCAGGAGATCAAGTGCGTCGATGACGCCTTTCCGCGCGAGCCGATCGAGGCGCTCGGCTACAACGTGGTGACGCATGGCCAAAAGACCTTCAACGGGGTCGCGCTGCTATCGCGTCATCCGTTCGAGGAGACGCGGCCGATGCTGCCGGGCGACGGCGAGGATGCCCATGCCCGCTTCCTCGAAGGCGTGGTGGCGCATGCCGGCGGCGTGGTCCGCGTCGCCTGCCTCTACCTGCCCAACGGCAACCCCGTCGGCACCGACAAATACACCTACAAGCTCAACTGGATGACGCGGCTCACCGGTTACGCCCGCGAGCGGCTCAAGGCCGAGGAGCCGCTGGTGCTGGCCGGCGACTTCAACGTGATCCCGACGGCCAGGGATGCCGCCGATCCCGCCGCCTGGGTCAACGATGCGCTGTACCTGCCGCAGACCCGCGAGCGTTTCCGGACGCTCGTCAATCTCGGCCTGACCGACGCGCTGCGCGCCACCACCGACGAGGGCGGGCACTACACCTTCTGGGACTATCAGGGCGGGGCGTGGCCGAAGAACAAGGGCATCCGCATCGACCACCTGCTGCTGTCGCCGCAGGCCGCCGACCGCTTTGCCGGCGCCGGAATCGACCGTCACGTCAGGGGCTGGGAGAAAGCCTCCGACCACGTTCCGGTGTGGGTCGATCTGGATTTCGCGACGGGTTGAAACGCGCCGTCGAAGGCGCTCAGGTAATCTTGTCCCGGACGCGGGTAGCAGCGTGAAACGCTGCGCCGCAGAGCCGGGGCCGTCGCAAGCGCAGGCCAAGCAAGCCACAAGAAATATTGTTGACTATGATCCCGGATCGGCGCCGCGGCACGTTGTGCCGCACCGCGTCCGGGATACAGGCCCGGATCCGCTCTAATCCCGCCGGCCCTGCACCCAGCGCTCCAACAGCTTGAGCGCCATCGCCCGGTCGTCCTCGCTCGCCTTGCCGAGCGCCGTGTTGTAGCTCTCGGTGATCCAGTCCTCGTCGGCGGTCGCGGCGTCCTTGGCGAGCGTCAGCCACATCAGCCCCTTGGCGGCCTGGCGCGGCAGGTGGTCGCCGTTGAACAGCATCTGGCCAAGCAGGGCCTGGGCCTGGTGCTGGCCCTTCTGCGCGGCGAGCCCGAGCCAGCGCGCGCCGTAGCGCGGATCGCGCGGCGCGCCGACGCCCTCGATGTACAGCCGCGCCAGATCGTACTGCGCATCGGCATTGCCGAAATACGAGGCGGCGTACGCGAACATCTCGCGCGCCCGCTCGGGATCGGGCTTCACCTTGGTGTTGGGGATGCCGTCGAGGTAGTAGCGCCCGAGCGCGACGAAGGCATTGGCGACGATGCCGGCCTGCGGCGCGTGCGGGCTGTCCTCGGCGTGCGCATTGGCGATGCGGCTGAAATAGCCGAAGGCGCGCAGGTTGTCCTTGGCGACGCCGTCGCCGCTCGCATACATCCGGCCGAGCTTCCACTGCGCCACCGGGTGGCCGCCTTCGGCGGCGTATTGCAGCGCGGTCAGGCTGTTTTGCGGCGGCACGGCCTTCTTCAGCCCCGCCGCCGTACCCGGCTGCACGGTGACGACCGGGATCGCCGCATCCTCGTGGCCGACCGCCGTGCCCTCGAAGGCGAAGGCCGACGTCGAAAAGGCCGGGCTCAGGAAGGCCGGTCCCGCCAGCAGCGAGGCGGCCAGTGTCAACGCGCCCGCAACGATACGCTCAGATATCCGCATAGCACTGCTTCTCATCCGCTCCGCCGGGGTGGGTGACGGCCCCCTTCACGGCCGGACCTACCTGTTGGGCATACTTCCACAGCACCCCCGAACGCGCGTCGTTCTCGCGCGGCGCCCAGCTTGTCCTGCGCTCGGCAAGCTCCGCCTCGGACAGCCGCACGTCGAGCTTGCCGGTGTTGGCGTCGATCTCGATGATGTCGCCGTCGCGCAAAAGCGCGATCGGACCGCCGACCGCCGCCTCCGGGCCGACATGGCCGATGCAGAAACCGCGGGTGGCGCCGGAGAAGCGCCCGTCGGTGATCAGCGCCACCTTGCCGCCCATGCCCTGGCCGTAGAGCGCGGCGGTGGTCGCCAGCATCTCGCGCATGCCGGGGCCGCCGCGCGGTCCCTCGTAGCGGATGACGATGACGTCGCCTTCCCGGTAGGTGCGGTTCTTCACCGCCTCGAATGCATCTTCCTCACGGTCGAAGCAGCGCGCCGGGCCGGTAAACGTCAGTTCGCTCATTCCGGCGACCTTCACGATCGCTCCCTCCGGGGCCAGATTGCCCTTGAGGCCAACGACCCCTCCGGTCACGGTGATGGGATGGTCGGCTGGCCGCACCACGTCCTGATGAGCGTTCCATTTCACGCTTCTCAGGTTCTCGGCGATGCTCCGTCCGGTGACGGTGAGGCAATCGCCGTGTAGAAAACCGTGGTCGAGCAGCGTCTTCATCAGGAGCGGTATGCCGCCAACCTCATACATGTCTTTGGCGACATAACGGCCACCCGGCTTCCAATCCGCGACATATGGTGTCCTTTTGAAGATTTCGGCGACGTCGAACAGGTCGAATTCGATCCCCGCCTCGTGGGCGATGGCCGGCAGGTGCAGGGCGGCGTTGGTCGAGCCGCCGGAGGCGGCAACCACCGCGGCGGCATTCTCAAGCGCCTTGCGCGTGACGATGTCGCGCGGCCGGATTCCCTTGGCGAGCAGGTCCATCACCTGTTCGCCGGCCGCCATGCAGAAGGCGTCGCGGATCTCGTAAGGCGCCGGCGCCCCGGCGGAATAGGGCAGCGCCAGCCCGATCGCCTCCGACACCGTCGCCATGGTGTTGGCGGTGAACTGCGCGCCGCAGGCGCCGGCCGAGGGACAGGCGACGCGCTCGATCTCGTCCAAGTCCTCCGCCGACATCTCGCCGGTCGAATACTTGCCGACCGCCTCGAACATGTCCTGCACCGTGACCGGCTGGCCGCGGAAGGTGCCCGGCAGGATCGAGCCGCCGTAGATGAAGATCGACGGCACGTTGAGGCGGATCATCGCCATCATCATGCCGGGCAGCGACTTGTCGCAGCCGGCAAGGCCGACCAACGCGTCGTAGGAGTGGCCGCGAATGGTCAGTTCGACGGTGTCCGCGATGGCCTCGCGCGAGGGCAGCGACGAACGCATGCCTTCGTGGCCCATGGCGATGCCGTCGGTCACGGTGATGGTGCAGAATTCGCGCGGCGTGCCGCCGGCTGCGGCGACGCCCTTCTTGACCGCCTGCGCCTGGCGCATCAGCGAGATGTTGCAGGGCGCGGCTTCGTTCCAGCACGAGGCGACGCCGACGAACGGCTGGTGAATCTGGGCCGTGGTCAGGCCCATGGCGTAGAGATAGGAGCGGTGCGGGGCGCGGTCGGGACCTTCCGTCACGTGCCGGCTGGGCAATCTGGACTTGATGTCGGCCTTGGTGTCCATCGTCAACCCAACTCCCCGTCCATCGCGCCCGGGTCAGCAAGCGACCGGCCTGCGCGCCCGTTTCGAGGGGACACGCATCACCTTCGCGCAGCGTCCAAGGCTACGAGATTGATTTCAGAGAGGCGTGTGGCCAAATCGCGGCACGCGCAAGGGGAGAGTACGGCGGCGGGCAAATGTTCGACGACTGTGGCGACGGCGCAACATTTGTTGCGGCGCCGCCACCATGGCCGGGCGGGTAGCGAGGTAGAAGCCCTATCGTCATGCGCGGGCTTGACCCGCGCATCCCGTTCAGGGAGGCACAATGCCCTATGATCGGGATGGCCGGGATGAACCCGGCCATGACAAAAACGCAGTCGTTCAGATGTTCAGTACCCGGCCGTAGGCGTCGAGAACCGCTTCCTTCATCATTTCCGACAGCGTCGGATGCGGGAAGACGGTGTGCATCAGTTCTTCCTCGGTCGTCTCCAGGTTCATGGCGACGACGTAGCCCTGGATCAGCTCGGTGACCTCGGCGCCGACCATGTGGGCGCCGAGCAGTTGCCCGGTCTTTTTGTCGAAGATCACCTTGACCATGCCCTGGTCCTCGCCGAGCGCGATCGCCTTGCCGTTGCCGGCGAACGGGAAGCGGCCGATGCGGATGTCCCTACCCTGCTCCTTCGCCCTCGCCTCGGTCAGCCCGACGGAGGCGATCTGCGGCTGGCAGTAGGTGCAGCCGGGAATGAGGCTCTTGTCCATCGGGTGCGGCTTCAGCCCCTTGATCGCCTCGATGCAGATGACGCCCTCGTGCTCGGCCTTGTGCGCCAGCATCGGCGGACCCGCGACGTCGCCGATGGCGTAGATGCCCGGCACGCTGGTCTTGCCGTAGCCGTCGACGACGACGCAGCCGCGCTCGGTCTTGACCCCGAGCTTTTCCAGCCCGAGGTTTTCGATGTTGCCGACCACGCCGACGGCGGAAATCACCCGCTCGAACTCGGCCGTCACCGGCTTGCCTTTTCCGTCGTCGATGGTGGCGACGACGCTGTCGGCCTTCTTGTCGAGTTTCGTCACCTTGGTCGCGGTCAGGATCTTGATGCCCTGCTTCTCGAACTGCTTGCGCGCCAGCCCGGCGATCTCGGCGTCCTCGACCGGCAGCACCTGCGGCAGCACCTCGACCACCGTGACCTCGCTGCCCATGGTGCGGAAGAACGAGGCGAACTCGATGCCGATGGCGCCGGAGCCGACCACCAAAAGCGATTTTGGAATCTTCGGCGCGACCATCGCCTCAAAATAGGTCCAGACGAGTTTGCCGTCGCCCTCGAGCCCCGGCAGCGCCCGTGGCCGCGCGCCGGTGGCGAGAATGATATGCCTGGCCTGATAGCTGCCCTCGCCCAACGATCCCTTGGGCGCCTCGGTCGCCGATTTTTTCACCGTGATCCGGCCCGGCGCGTCGATGGCCGCCTCGCCCCAGATCACCGTGACCTTGTTCTTCTTCATCAGAAAGCCGACGCCGGCATTGAG
>JBDHSY010000005.1:0-22818 GCA_039808405.1 Xanthobacteraceae bacterium | reverse complement strand
GAGCGCCCCCTCGGTCGCACGCGCGCCGCCGACGCTCAGCCGGGCGCCCTCGCGCTTGCCGACCTCGATATAATCGAGCACGCGATCCATCTGGCGTTCGGAGACGACCGGCCCCACCGTCGTCTCCGGATCCATAGGGTCTCCGATCCGCATGGCTTCGACGCGCGCAATCATTCGCTCGACGAACGAATCGTGAAGTTTTTTGCTCAACAGAAGACGGGTGCCCGACTCGCAGACCTGCCCGCTATGGAAGAAGGTCGCATACAGCGAGCCATCCACCGCGGTCTCGAGGTCGGCGTCGTCCATGACGATGTTGGCTGATTTTCCTCCGCATTCGAGCGTGACGTTCTTCAACGTCGCGGCCGCCTCGCGCATGATCTCGCGACCGACTTCGGTCGAGCCGGTAAAGGAGATTTTGTCGACCGCGGGGCTTTTGACCAGCGCTTGCCCGGCCTCGACCTCGCCGGTGATCACATTGACCACGCCCGGCGGCACCCCCGCCTCGTTGCACAATCGCGCCAGCTCCATGGCGCTCAGGGGCGTTTCCGCCGCGCATTTGAGGACGATCGTATTGCCCGTCGCCAGCGCGGAGGCGATCTTCCACACCGCCATCGTCAATGGAAAATTCCAGGGGATGATGGCGCCGCACACGCCGAACGGCTCCCGCACCGTATAGTAGTGCGAGCGCCCCGGCCGGGACAGGCCCTCGATCGGCATGGGCTCGCCGGTGAACTTGTCCGCCATCTCGGCAAAGTAGCGAAGCTGCTTGACGCCAAGCGCGACATCGGTCGTCGCCTTGCCGATCAGCGCGCCGGCGTCCTCAACCTCCATCAGCGCCACGTCGTTCTGGCGGTCCTTCAACAGGGCGGCGAGTTTCAGCAGCACGTTCTTGCGGTCCGAGGCCGAAAAGTCGCGCCACGGCCCCCTGTCGAACGCCGTCCGGGCGGCGGCAATCGCCCGCTCCGCGTCGGCCGCCGCGGCCCAGGCGCATTCGGCGATCGCCTCGCCGTTGGCCGGATTTATCGAATGATAGGTCTCGCCGTTGTCCGCCTCAACGAACTCGCCGCCAATGAAAAGCTGAAGCTTGCGCATCCCTGTGAACATCCAAACTTGACAAAATCGCCGTCCGATAACATTACTAAGTAGTCGGTATGTTTGCAAGCGGTGCAGGAAACGCCCGCCCCGTTCCGAGGGCCTGACAACAGGGCCGTTCGGAGGGACCGGGCCACGACTTCGGCAGCACCCAATGGAGAAAAAGAATGCCTGATGCAGCCGTCGCCAACCACGGAAGCAAGGTGCCTCCGGGCTCCGGGTTGAAGGACGAGGATCGCGAGACCGCGCTCCAGATATGGGTCAAGAGCGGCCGCAAGCTCGAAGACGACCGCGAGATGACGCCGCGCTATCGCAACGTGCTGGTGCAGACCATGCTGATCGCCGCGGACCTCGAGGTCTCGACCATCACCATGTACTACACGCCGCTGGTGAAGGCGCCGACGCTGGAAGCAAAAATGGCGGTCGCCTCCGCCATGCAGGACGAGCTCGGCCACGCCCAGGTGATGTATCGGATGCTCGAGGATTTCGGCTACAACACCCACGAGCTGATCTTCGAGCGCGATCCGACCGAGTTCAAGACGTTCTATCTCACGCAGCACGATATTCCCGATTACATCCAGTGCGTGGTGTACATGCTGCTGGGTGACCGCGCCGGCTACACCACCACCCGCGACCTCGAGGAATCGTGTTCCTACGGCCCCTATGCGCGCTCGCTGCGCAAGGTCAATTTCGAGGAGCAGTTTCACGTCGCTCACGGCGAGAAGTGGACCAGGTTCTACTGGAACCTGTCGCCGGAAACGCGCAAGCGCGTGCAGGAGGCGATCGACTTCGTATTTCCGAACGCCGTGATGTGGTTTGGCACCCCCGACACCATGAAGAAGCGGGTCGACCAGCTGTCCTACAAGATCCGCGGCCAGAGCAACGACGAGCTGCGGCAGCGCTGGCTCAACGAGGTCGTGCCGTTCTGCGAGTCGATCGGCATTCGTGTGCCGGCGCACTTCGACGCGGACAAGGGTTGCTATGTCCTGGACTACGAGATGCCGATCCTTCTCAACGAGGAAACCGGCAAGTGGGACTACAGGACCACGACCTGGGACGAGCAGTTCGAGCAGTGGCGCAAGGGCGGCCCCACCAAGGTTTCGGGGTTCAAGCGGCTTCAGGAAGAGCACTGGGGCAGCGCTCTGTGGTGACCGTCGACGAGATCCGCGAGGCTCTGGAAAAGGTCAACGACCCCCATGTTCCGGTCAGCATCCGGCGCATGGGCATGCTCCGGGACATCGCCATCGAGGACGGCGTGGTGCACGTGCAACTGTGCATTCCCTGTCTCGGCTGTCCCGGCGTCAGCATGCTCCACGGCAATATCGAACGCGCGTTGCTCGATCTTCCCGGCGTTCGCAGCGTCGTTATCGAAAACGGTTTTTTCCTGCCGTGGTCGCGCGACCTGCTGGATGACGAGACCAAGACGCTGATGCGAACAAACGGAATCCAGATATGATCAAGCCGAAGAAGATCAATCGCGCGGAGCTCGGCGGCAACAGCACCAAGTTCTACGAGGTGTTCGCGCGAATCGACTCGAACGACGTGCTGGCTCACGTCGGCAGCATTGAGGCGCCCAACGACGAGCTGGCTCAGGTGCGCGCCTGGTACGTCTACGACCAGCAGCGTTGGCGCGAAATGTGCGTGGTCCCTACCGATGCGGTCATCTCGGTGACCGACAAGGGCGCCCGCGGCAAAATCAAAGAGGCTTAGGATCATGGACCGTTTCGATCTGGCGACGCTCGCCCCGGAGGCTCGCGACCGCCTCAAGTCCGATGTGCTGGCGCTGGCCGACAGCAAGCTGGTGCTGGCCAACTGGTATACGACCTGCGTTCACAACGGCCGATCGCTGCCCGACTTCGCCGCCATCCTCGGCATGGCGACCGCGACGTTCGGCCATACGCGCGGGCTGTACCTGTATCTGGTCAATTTCGGCATCCCGTACACCGATCTGGAGCGGCGTCGCGATGCGACCGCCATCAACTCGATGAACCTTCTCGACAAGCCGCCGGAGTCCTGGGAAGACTTTGTTGCATCGGTCTATCTCGCCGAGCAGGCGATGTGGACCTTCGCCTCCGGTTTCCTGTCCCATCCCGATCGCGCGCTGTCCGGCCTGGTCCAGAAGATCGGCCAGGAATCCTACTTCCACCTGAAGTACTGCGAAGGCTGGCGCGGCATTTTCGCCGGCACCGAGAATGCGGAGCTCGGTCAGGCGGTGGCGCGTCGGCTGCCGCAGGCGGCGGCGTGGTTCGGCGACAACGGCCAGAACGACATCCTGTACGACGCGGGGCTGCGCGCGCTGCCGGCCGCGAAGCTGCGGGAGGCCTTCCTGAATGAGGTTTCGAGCGGGCTTCAGGCGTCGCAGATCGACGCAAAGCTGCCCGATCCGGCCCCGCCGGCAGCCGACTGGACGATCGAGCGGCGCCGCGCCGGCAATATCCCGGACCGCCTGTTCGGCATCGTTCAACTGAAAGACCCGGCCGCGGCCTACAATTGATGCGCGACGACGACTTCAGGGATGTCCGCTGCCCCGAATGCCACGGCGGCAACGTGGAGCTTCTGTCGCTGTTCGGAAGCAGCATCTCGGAGGTGATGTTCGAGTGCAAAACGTGCCGGACCATCTTCAACTGGGTGAAGTGGTCCGGCAAACTGCCGCCAACCGCTATGGATTACGTCCAGCGGTTGACCACGGCCGAAAGAGCCACACCCCCGGACACCGACAACGATACCTCCCTTGACCGTATTCGCGGCCGCGGCAGGTGCGACATCGCCCAAAGAACACAAAACGCCTTGGCCCCGATAGCCGACCAGGTCACGGCCTCCGGCACCGGCGGGCAACCTCCAAAGGAACGCAAGACCATGACCGCAAGCGTCGTCATCGATGGCCTGTCCGGATTCGCCCCGCTCGAGGGAACGACGCTTGGCACGGCCGGACCGATCGAAATCACCCAGGAGCGGATCGACCAGTTCTGCCGCTCGACCGAGAACACCGAATGGATTCATTGGGACGAGGAGCGCTGCAAGGCCTCGCCGTTCGGCACGACGATCGCGCCGGGCATGATGGCGGCGGCGCTGTTTCCAAAACTGTTCTTCGATCTGGTCGAGATCCGCAACGTCGACACCATGCTGTTTCAGGGCAGCGACCGGATCCGCCTGCTCGCCCCGCTCGTGCGGGGAGCGAGCCTGACGCAAACGGTCAAGGTCGGACGGATCGAGCCGCGCGAGCGCGGCCTGTCCGTCTCGTACGACGTCACCTGGAATACGCTCGGCAGCGACAAGCCCGTCGGCGTCGCCACCTTCGTCGTGCGTTACATGTAGCTGGGGCCATGTTGGCGCCCTGCCTTGCGTCCTCACGGAGCGGCATGACGTCATGACCCGCAGGGCAAGCGCATCTCTCCGGCGGGACGCTACCTGGCCGCCTCGATCTTGGCCAGAAACGGCGCCAGATCGACAATGGCCCGTTCATGAGTGCCGGAAAGGATCGCGCCGTCCTCGTCCTGTCCGGACACCTCGAACAGATAGCGCCTGCCCGCAATCTCCCGCAGGGTGGCGCTGATCTGCACCCGCATGCCGACCGGGGTCGCCTTGAGATGACGAATGTTGACAGCTATTCCGACGGATGCGTCGCCGTTCACCAGATGCGGCACGATCATCTGGTGACAGACGGTCTCCGCGAACAGGATCAATGCCGGCGTGCCGAGAACGGCAACCCCCTCGTTGCCCATGGCCAGCGCCGTATGCTCCTGCCCCACGGCAAAGCTTTCGCTGCTCGTTGCTCCGACCTGAAGCGCCATCTCATTCCTCCGTTCCACGCGCTCGAAAGAGCGACCTGATCGCACAACACGACGGCCTTCCGGCCCTCTCGCCATCACGGCCGCAACCCGACGATCCCCGCCAGGACGATAACCATGATCGACGAACGACTGAAGCATCCCGACGCATACCCGCACTGGACCGACGATACGTTGAGATTCGGCGATACCGACCTGCTCGGGCACATCAATACCGCCTCCTACGTGACCTACTGCGACACCGCGCGGCTGACATTGTGCATCGAGCTCGGCATCATCGGCGAGAATCTGACCACGGCGGCCGTGGTCGCGCGCACCACGGTCAATCTGCTTAGGGAGCTGTTCGCGCCGGGACAGGTCAGAATTGGCACGGGCATCCTGCACACCGGCACAAGCTCCTTTACGATCGCACAAGGCCTTTTCAGCCAGAACGCGTGCGCCGCCGTCGCCGAAACGGTTCTGGTGCACTTCTCGAAGGCAACGCGCCGTCCGGCCCCGATCAGCGCCGAACTGGCCGGGCGCCTGCAAAAGGTCGCCATCCGACGCTAAGGCGTCTGCTCCGCCACCAGCTTGCGCAACTCGGCCTTCTGAATCTTTCCGAACGAATTCCGCGGAAAGGCCGCGATCATTTTGACCTCGCGCGGCCGCTTGTATCCCGCAAGGTCCTGGCAGAACGACAGGACCGCGTCCTGATCGAGGCTGACGCCGGGTTTTGGCACGATGAAAGCGACGACCCGCTCGCCCCACAACTCGTCAGGCGCCCCGACAACGGCGACCTCGGACACGTCCGCGTGGCGCGCAATCGCGCTTTCGACCTCGACGCAGTAGATGTTCTCGCCGCCGGAAATGATCATGTCCTTCTTGCGGTCGACGATGTAGATGTAGCCATCCTCATCGCGATAGCCGACGTCGCCGGTATTGTACCAGGCCGTATCGTCGGCCTGAAACACCGCGGATCGAAACGCCGCCTCGTCGTCGAGGTAGGTGCGAAACGTGGTCGGCCCCGACGTCACGATCTCGCCGACCTCACCGTCGGCAACGAAATTCTGCTGCGCATCGACGATCCGCACCTGCATCTTCGGCACCGCCCGGCCGACGGAACCCGGCCGCGCCCGCATCTCCCGCGGATAGCAGGCCGCGTTCAACAGCGACTCAGTGATCCCATAGGCGTTCATGACGACATCGTCCCGGAGCTTCAGACGCTCCTGGAGCGCGGTCGCAAGCTCCGCGGGGAACGGCGCCGAGGCGGAAATCCACCGCTCCATCGAGGTCAGGTCATAGGTTTCGCAGCCGGGAAGCTGCAGGATGAGGCGTGACATCGTGGGCACGATGAATGCGTGCGTGATTTTTTCGGATTCGATCAGTTCGAGCGCCCGCTTCGGCTCGAAGCGCGGCAGAAGAACGTGGGTGGCACCGACCAGCGTGATCGCCAGATGCATGTCCTCCATCGCGCCGCGATGAAACATCGGCGCCGTCGCCAGAAAGCGCGTTTCCACGCCGAAGCCGCAGACGAGCGCGGTGATATCCGCCGAGGCAATCGACGAGGCGTGACGAACGATCGCCCCTTTCGGATTTCCAGTGGTTCCGGAGGTGAACCAGATGCCGCTGTCGTCGCTCGATCCGACATCGGCCTCGACCGGGCCGGCATAATCCTTGCGCAGGATACCGGCGAAGTTGCCGCTGACCGGGATGTGCCGGTCGCCGCCGCCTTCGGCCGATGAAATGAACATGAGGTTTTCGATCAGGGCCGCCGGCAGCCGCACGAACAGCTCGCCAAAGCCGTCATCGTAGAGAACGACGCGCGCATCGGTCTTCCGGAGCTGATACTCGATTTCGCCCGGCGTCAGCCGGTAGTTCAGCGAGACGCACACCGCCCCGATACGCGCGATGGCATAGTAGGCGACCAGGATTTCCCACTGGTTCAGGAACATCAAGGCCGCGCGATCGCCCTTGCGGATGCCGGCGGCGACGAGATGGGCGCCGAGCTTGTCGACGGCCTCGTCGAGCTCCTTGTAGGTCAGCGTCATCTCGCCCTGAACGACGGCGACATGATCCGATCTCGCGCGGGCGGTCGCGCGCAGCACGCCCCCGATGGTTTGCCGATTGAAGAACATGTGCTTTCCTGCGCGCTATCGTCCGGTGAACCGGGGCGCGCGCTTCTCGTTGAATGCGCGCACACCCTCCTGATGATCGGCCGAGACGTTCGACAGCCCCTCGAGCGCCAGCGACATCTCGAGGTTGGCCGATACGATCTGACGCAACGGCCCGTTGATCGCCATCTTGGTCCACTGGATGGCGCGGATCGCACCGCCCGCCAGCCTCTCCGCGAAGACCTGCACCCGCTGGTCCAGCTCCTCATGCGGGACGCAGTGATTGATCAACCCCATGTCGGCGGCGACCCGCGCGCCGATGATATCGCCCGTCATCAAGAATTCCTTGGCGCGCGGATATCCGACGAGCTGCGGCCAGATGGCCGATCCGCCATCGCCGGCAACGAAGCCGACGCTGACGTGGGGATCTCCGATCTTGGCGCGGTCGGAGGCGAAGATGACGTCGCAGTAAAGCGCGATCGTCGCCCCGAGCCCGACCGCCGCGCCGTTCACCTTGGCGATAATCGGCTTTTCGAGGTCGAGCAGGCCAAAGATGATCCCCTTGGCTTCGGTGACGGTTTTGCGCCAGAGCGACGGATCGTCGATGGTGTCCTGCATCCAGTTGGTATCACCTCCGGCGCAAAATGCCTTTCCTGCGCCGGTGAGAATGACGACATCGGCTTCGCCGTCCCGGCCGACGTCGTAGAAAATCCGCGACAGCTCCTCGTGCATCAAGGCATCGGTCGCGTTCAGCTTGTCGGCACGGTTCATCGTCAGGGTCAAGATCCTGCCGGCACGCGTCACAGCGATGGTCTTGTAGTCATCATACGTCACGTCAAATCTCCACGACACCTCAACGACGGGCAGCCCGTAACGGCCGGCGGACGGGACAGTGCCGGCTTCGCTCCGTCAGATGCCCAAAAACTCTTGCTTGACGGCCGGATGGGATTCGAGCAGCGCGGGGCTGCCTTCGAACTTCACCTCGCCCTGGCTCAGAACATAAACGAAATCGGCCAGCTGGATGGCCCAATGATAGTTCTGCTCGACCAGCAGGATCGTCGTCCCCTCGCGGCGGATCCGGTCGAGCGCGGCAAAGACATGTTCGACGATGAGCGGCGCGAGCCCCTCGCTCGGCTCGTCGAGCACCAGAAGGTCCGGCCCCAGGATCGTCGCGCGCCCGATCGCCAGCATCTGCTGCTCGCCGCCCGAGAGATGCGTCCCCAGATGCTTGCGGCGCTCGGCAAGGCGCGGAAAGATCGCATAGACGTCATCGATCGAGCGCGAGTTGGGGCGATTCCGCGCCAGCGCTTTCGTGAGGCGCAACTGCTCCTCGATGGTCAGCGACGGGAAAATGCCGCGGTCTTCCGGCACATTGACGATCCCCATGCGCGCGATGCGCCAGGTCCGCATGCGGGTGATGTCTTTGCCCTTGTACTGAATGCTGCCTTGCCGCGGCGGCACCATGCCGAGGATGCTGCGCAGCGTCGTCGTCTTCCCGGCGCCGTTGCGGCCAACCAAAGCGACACACGTTCCCTCTTTCACGTCTAGGGTTACGCCCTGAAGGATACAGCTTTCGCCGTAATACGTGCGGATGTCCCTCACTTCAAGCATGCGCTGCCCCGAGATAGGCGTTCTGGACCGCGGTGCTCTTGCGGATGTCGTCCCGGCTGCCCTGCGCGATGACCTGCCCGTAGCTCAAGATCGTCGCGGAATCGCAGACATCGAACACCAGGTCGATGTCGTGCTCGATCATCACGAGGCTGATATCGGACGGCAGCGACTTGATCAGCTCACGCAGCCGTCCGCGCTCTCCGGGCGAGGTTCCGGCCGCCGGCTCGTCCAGCAGCAGAAGCCGCGGCTTCGAGCACATGGCGAGGGCAACCTCGAGCTGACGCTTCTCCCCGTACGACAGCTCACGCGCGGATCGATGCAGCACCTTGTCGAGGCCCATCCACGCCGCGGTTTCCGTTGCACGGTCGATCGGCTGGGCGTAGCTCGCCCGATCCCGCCAGAGATTTGCGTGTCCGGGCAAAATCGCATGGCAGGCAAGGCAAAGGTTCTCGAGCACCGAGAGATCGCCGATTGCGCTGTTACGCTGAAACGAGCGCGCCAGCCCGCGCTTCACCAGCTTTTCCACCGGAAGGCCGGTGGTGTCTTCGTCATAGATCTCGATTTTCCCCGAATCCGGCCGCAACCAGCCCGATACGACATTGATCAACGTGGTCTTGCCGGCGCCGTTCGGCCCTAGCAACGCATGACGCGCACCCGTTGGAATGGAGAAAGTCACGTTCTCGAGAACGCGAAGACCGCCAAACCGCTTGGACAGCGCCTCGACCTTCAGGGCCGTCATCGCCGCACCCATGCCATGACGCCGGATGCGAGCCCGACCAGGCCGCCGCGAAAGAAGACGACGGTGAGCACAAAGAACGAGCCGAGAAACAGAACCCAGTGATCCGTTATTCCCGTCAGGCCGGCGCGAAGAAGCACGTAGGCGGCTGCGCCGATAACCGGGCCGAGCAGCGTTCCCGCGCCTCCGACGATCACCATCAGCAGCCCCTCGCCGCTCATCATCCAGGACAGCGTCTCGGGCGACATGAACCCCGTCTTGATGACGAGCAGCACCCCACCGAAGCTGGAGATCGTGCCGGACAGGGTGAAGACGGCCAGCTTGTACCATTGCGTTCTGTAGCCGAGCGCGCGCATCCGTTTTTCGTTCTCGCGAATGCCGACCAGAACCATGCCGAACGGCGAGCGGATGACCCGCCACGAGACGAACAGTACAATCGCAAAGGCAATGAACATGAACCCGTAGAGGGTCTCGGGATTGTAGATATCAAGTCCCAGAAAGCTGATGTCGGGCCGGGAAATGCCGCTCATGCCGTCGTCGCCGCCGACGAGTTTGGTCTTGAAGGCGAGGCCGTACATCAGTTCCGAGAACGCAAGCGTCATGATAAAAAATCCGACGCCCGACGAACGAATGCAGACGATGCCGATCAGAAAGGAAATCGCCGCCGAACAAACGATGGTAGCCGGAATCGCCGCCCACCACGGCCAGTCGAGCAACACCGTGAAAATGCCGAATCCGTAGCCGCCGATCCCGAGGAACATGGCGTGGCCAAGAGACACAAGCCCGGTATATCCGACAAGAAAGTTCAATCCGATCGCAAAGACGCCGAACACCATCACCTCGATGACGAGGTTCACCTGATAGTCGTTCAAGACGAAAGGAGCACAGGCAAGTCCCGCGCCGGCTACGGCGATTGCGAGGATAGTGAGGGTGCGGACATCGCTCACCGCATGGGCTCGGTAGGGCACGGTTAGAGACTTTGCTGTCATGATCACAACGAATGTGCTGGGCGGCCGAACAGACCGTGTGGCCGCGTCAGCATCACCAGGACCAGGATGATGTAAACGGCGAACATCGTGAGCTGAGGCAGATAGGATTGGGTCAAGGTATCGGTCAGCCCGACGATCAGGCTGCCGTAGAACGAGCCCTTCAGGCTTCCCATGCCGCCGATCACCACGACGATCAGCGAGAGAATGAGAACCGAACTGCCCATGTGCGGAAAGACGCTCAGCACGGGCGCCATGATGACCCCGCCGAGTGCGGCCAGCCCCGATCCGACGGCAAAAACACCGGCCAGAACCCAGTCGGTGTTCATACCGAGCGATTCCGACATCGGCTTGTTGTCGACGCAGGCCCGCACCGCGGCGCCGACGATCGTGCGCTCGATGAACAGCGAGATGCAGAGCGCCGTCAATAACCCGACCGCGATGATGAACAGGCGGTAGATCGGATAGGAAACGCCAAAAACATCGACGCTTCCCGCCATCGCGTTCGGCAGCGCGATGCTGAGATAGTCCTTGCCGAACAGCGTCTCCAGCACGCCGATCGATATGTACATCAGGCCGAAGGTCAACAGGGCTATTTCAAGCTCGTTGCGCCCGCGCGCCGTCAGCGGCCCGATCGCAAAGATCTGGAGCAAGCCGCCGACGACGGCCACCAACAGCGGCGCCACGATCAGCGCAAGGAGGAACGAGCCCGTCACATCGACGACGACGACGCCGAGGTAGGCGCCGAGCGAATAGAGAGCGCCATGCGCAAGATTGATCACCCGCATGATGCCGAAGATGAACGTCAGCCCGACCGCAAGCAGAAAAATCAGCATGCTGAGCTGCACGGCATTCAGGATCTGGATCAGCAAGACAGAGGCTCCGTTCCTTCACGCTTACCGTCGAGCGGCGCCACTCGCGAGAGATTGGCGCCGCTCAATCGGATGGGCGGACAGCGCGACGCAAGGCGCGCTAGTTCATCTTGCAGCCTTCGCCCGAATCCGGGAACCCCTTCACGGCCTCGACCAGCTTGTGCTCGAGGGCATTGCCGTTGCGTACGACCTCGGCGACATACAGCCGCTCGTTGATGACGTTCTGGGTTTTGGGGTCGATCTTGAACAGCCCGCGCGGGCTTTCATAGCTGACGGAGGCGATGGCCGGCGCGATTTTATCGGACTTCGAGACGTCGCCGTTGAGCTTCTGCAAGCCCAGCATGGTGGACTTCGCCGCATCGTAGCCGAACACCGCCGGAGTCGAGGGCCGCACGCCGTATTTGTCGGTGTAGCGTTTCACGAACTCCTCGTTCACCTTGCCCGGCAGGTCGGGCAGGTAAAGCGTCAGCAGTTTCGCACCGAGGGCGGCGTCACCCTGCGCCGGCAGCAGCGGGACATCGTAGACCCAGCTCGACCCGTAGAGCGGCATCGTCTTCTTGAGGCCGAAATCGGCGTGCTGCTTCACAACCTGGATGGCCTCGGCCCCGCCGAAGAAGGCATAGATGAAATCGGCCCCGCTTTCCTTGGCCTTGGCGAAGAACGGCGCGTAGTCCTTGGTGGTGCGGAACGCGGGCCATGCCTGCCCGACGATCTTTCCTCCGCCTTCCTCAAAGCCCTTCTGGAAGCTGCCGATGACCTCGTGCCCCGCCGAATAGTCAGGGGCCATCGTGAACGCCTTCTTGACGCCCTGGCTGGCGAGCCAGCGTCCCATCGCCGATTCGAACGCGGTCGCGCTAAAGGAGGTGCGCACCAGATAGGGGCTGCAAAGCTCGCGCGTCAAACTATCGCTGGCCGCCAGGATGTTGACCAGCGGCTTCTTGCGCTTGACGAGCGCATCGCGCAACGCGAACGCCTCGCTGGAGCTCGCGCCGCCGACGACGATATCGACCTTGTCCGAGCCCAGTATCTTGTCGAGCTGTTGCAGCGCGACGTTGGGCTTGAGCTCGGTATCGCCCTTGATGACCGCGATCGGGCGACCAGCGACCTGCCCGCCCAGCTCATCGACGGCAAGCATGAAGCCGCGGGTCATATCCTCCGAAATAGAGGCGAAGACGCCCGTATATGGCAACAGCAGCCCGATCTTGATGGGCTCGGCCGCCGACGCCGTCAACGAATGCGTCGCGCCGAACAGCCCGCACACGGCCGCCATGCCTTTTGCAACGGTCAGCCAGTTCACAATCCTCATAGTCCCTCCCCTGACGCCACGGCTTCAAGCAGAAGCCCTCTCAATCCGAAAAGCCGGACGGACCGCACCCGCTCCGAGGGTCTTGCTGTCGATCGCGCGATCGTAAGCCATGGTCCTCAGGTCGCGCTTGAGGACCTTTCCAAATGAGCTGCGAGGCAATTCATCCAAGAAACAAAACCGCTTCGGAACCTTGTAGCCGCTCAGACGCGCGCGGCATAAGCCGTGCAGCTCCGAGGCGAGATCGCCGTCGGCTGCGGGGCCGCCGTTCTTGACGACGACGGCCGTGACCAGTTCGCCCCACTGCGTATCCGGCAAGCCGACCACGGCGCACTCGCGCACGCCGGGATGCGACGCCAAAATCGTTTCGATCTCGACGGAATGGACGTTTTCCCCGCCGGTGATGATGACGTCCTTCGAGCGATCGACGATGGTCAGCCGGCCGCTCTCGTCCATCGAGCCGATATCGCCGGTGAAGATCCAGTCGAGCCCCTCGGGATCGTCGCCGCATTTTTTGAAGGTCGCTGCCGTGCTTGCCGGGTCGCCGTTGTAGCCGACGCCCATGGCCAGCGTTCTGGTGACGATATTGCCGACGGCGCCGCGCGGCACGACGGCGCCGGCGTCATCGACAATCCGCACGCGCGAATCCAGCGCCGGCGCACCGACCCCGCCGGGAAAGGCGAGAAACTCGTCGGGCCGCTGCACGCACACCGAGAACGACTCGGTCATTCCATAGGCGGCGATCACCTCCGCCTCGGGAAACATCTCGACAAGCTTCCGGCGCAGCGGCTCCGGCGTCGGCGCCGAAGCCACGCAAACCGACTTCACGCACGATACCGGCTGGCCGTTCCAGGCCCGGTACAGCGGATCGATCATCGCCGGCACCAGGAACAGAAACGGCACCGGCTGCTCCGCGAACGTCTTGTGCAGGAAAGCCGGCGAGAACGATGTGCTCGGCGAGAAAATCACCTGCCCGCCCTGCCAGAACGACGGCAGAAAACCCCAGCCGAGGCCGGCCGCGTGGTAGGTCGGCGCGACACAGATCGTGCCGTAACCCCGCTTCACGCCGAGCAGCGCGATCACCGACAGGACATCGAACATGGCGCCGCCGTGGGTCCACGACACGGCCTTGGAGCCGCCGGTGGTGCCGCCGGTCATCGCCAGCATGTAGCGGTCTTCCCACGCCGCCTGAGGCGGCAGCGGCACGTCGGTTTCCGCCGCCAGCAACGCCTCGTAGTCGAGCACTGCACGCGAAGAGGCGCTGTCCCCGCGGACGATGAAGTGTTCGACGGCGCTGTTTTCGGCCAGATGACTCAGCTCGCTGCGCGCGATGAACACGCTGCATTCCTGCTTGTCGACATACTGGCACGCCTCGTCGGCGAGCAGGCGGGTATTCAGCGGGACGGCAATCGCCCCCAGCATGACGCAGGCGAACAGCACCTCGATCGAGGGGTGCTCGTTGAAGAAGACGTAGGCGACCCTGTCGCCTTTCACCACGCCGAGCCGCTGCAAGGCCCGGGCCATTTTGATCGATCGGGAGCGAAGCTCCCGGTAGGTCAGGAGCCTTCCGTTGAGGCGGTCGTCGATGGCGATCTGATCGGGGTGCGTCTCGGCACCTCTGGCAAGAATGAAATCAAAGCCGCCGAGCCGGCGCTCGGTTCTCAACTCCGCTTCGGTCACCGTGGCCACGCTCCCTCGTCCCTCCCCGCCATTCACAAACTGTACAGCCGGTTTTTGATAAGATCAAGCGTCTCCAGCTTTCACTCGGCTATTTCGGAGGATAGGGTAGCGGCAAGGGGCTCCGCCAGCTATCAAGCGATCCGCTGCGGCAGCGGTATTGGCCGGTACCGGCGCGGCGCGCGGGCCGCACCAGCGAACGAAGCAGGGGGACTCGTGATGGCTACGACATTTGCATACTGGCACGTTCTCGAGCGGGCGGACTAGTATCCGCTCGATTCCACCTGTTTGACACACGTATCAACCCGCCTGAAGCTCGCCAGTCCCCATGAAGAAAAAGAAGCACAAGCGCGTGTCCAATGTCGAGCGTCGCTCGATAAGCCTGAACGCCATTCTGGGCGCTGCCGAGCATCTGTTCGTCACGCAACGATTCCATACGACGACGATCGATCAGATCGCCGAACGGGCGAACCTGACGAAGGGTGCCGTCTACTTCTATTTCTCCGACAAGACGACCATCCTGCTCAAGCTGATCGAGCGGGTCGAGACGCTGATCTACAAACCGGTCTTCGAGACGCTGAAAGACAGCTCCGTTCCGCCACGCGAACGGCTGGTGCAGTTCGTTCACAAGTTGTCGCGTTGGGGCCAAACCCAGCGCAACGCCCTGCTGCTGCCGATCATCATCGCCCCCGAATTCTGGGGGACACGCAGCCCCGTGGAGAAGAAGCTGCGCGCGATGTACGACGACTTCGCGCAATCCATGGAGCAGCTGATCGACGACGGAAAGGCAATCGGCGCATTCGCCAACCATGCGCCGACGCGGGAGATGGCCAGCGTGCTGGTCGCGATGTCCGACGGCATGCTGCTCGAATGGGCGCGCCGCCGCAACGAGCTCGACGGATCGCTCTACGTCGCGGCGGCCCGCAGGTTTCTCTTGAGCGGCATGACCCCCGCTCCCACGAGCTCCCCGTCCGCCGGCACCGCAAAGAGCAAGCCGGCCGGCTGACCGCGAGCCGATCGACACAACGGCAAACGGCCGCCGCGGTCTGCGCGGCGTTGGTCTCGCGGCCCGCCTTGCGGCCGCGCAGGTTTGACAACGGGCCCGCTTCACCTAGAATAAATACCGGACAGTACGAATCTTTTTGAAGGCGGGAATTATGCCGTCCGAATATCTCGATTCAGGCCGCTATATCGACTCGGGCGCTCCCGACATCGTCGCTTTCGCCGCCAAGGCGACGCGCGGTGCCGACACGCAGCGGGACAAGGCGATCCGGATCTTCGAGGCCGTCCGCGACGGCATCCCGTACGACCCCTACAGCGTCAGCCTCGATCCCGAGGACTACGTGGCATCCGCGGTGAGCCGCCGCAAATCGGCTTATTGCGTCCAGAAGGCCATCCTGCTGACGGCCGTCGCGCGCGCCGCCGGCATTCCCGCGGCGGTCGGTTTTGCCGACGTGAAGAACCACCTCTCATCGCCGAAACTTCTCGACCTGATGGGATCGGACGTCTTTTTCTATCACGGCTATACCGCGCTCTATCTGGATCAGCGCTGGATCAAGGTCACCCCCGCCTTCAATCAATCGCTGTGCGAGCGTTTCGGCGTGCGGCCGCTCGTGTTCGACGGCGAGAACGACGCGCTGTTTCACGAATACGACATCAACGATCGGCGTCACATGGAGTATCTGCGCGACCGCGGCTCGTTCGTGGAGCCGCCCATGGACGATATCCTGAGATCGCTCGTCGAGAATTATCCGCGGCTCGCCGCCTTCGCATCAAACCCCCGCGATGCGGCCTTCAAGGATCACGCCTTTTCCCGGAACTAACTGTTGTTTTCCGCGGGCCAGATACCGTAGCCGGACGCGGCGGCGTCAGATCGCAAGGTACTTCTGGATCGTGCCGTCGTGCGACATCGCGTCCGGCAGCCCGCTGGCAACGACCCTGCCCTTCTCCAGCACGATCAGGCGCTGCGCCATGTTCATCACCATCGGCACGTTCTGCTCGACGATGACGATGGTCATGCCCTCGCGCCGGTTGATTTCCGCGAGCTTTTCCGCGATCTGCTGAACCAGGAGCGGCATGATGCCGTCCGACGGCTCGTCCAGTAGCATCACCTTCGGGTCGGTCATCAGGCCGCGGCCGATCGCCAGCATCTGCTGCTCGCCGCCGCTCATCGAGCCACTGGCCTGGTCGAGCCGCTCGGCCAGCCGCGGGAAATACGACAGCACCTCGTCGAGGCGGTTGCGCCGCCGGCCGCGCCCCGATGCGATCCGGCCCATCTCCAGGCTCTCGCGCACCGTCATACGGGGAAACATGCCGCGGCCCTGCACGATGGTGGTCAGGCCGGCGCGGGCGCGGGCGTGCACCGGCCAGTTCGTGACGTCCTTGCCGTCGATCCGGATGGTGCCGCGGGTCGCCGGAATGAGGCCGGAAATGGCGCGGATCAGCGTGCTCTTGCCCATGCCGTTGCGGCCGAGCACGCCGAGAATTTCCCCGCTTGCGACGGCAAGCGAGACGTCCCGCAGCACCTCGATGCCACCATAGCCGGCGTTGACGCCTTCGACCGCGATCGTCATGTGGCGGTCCCCAGATACACCGCGCGCACCGTGGGGTTCGACGCCACCTCGTCGAACGACCCCTCCATCAGCACCTTGCCGAGATGCAGCACGGTGACCGGAGAGCGCAGGGCGCGAATGAAATTGATGTCGTGCTCGATGATGATGATGGTCAAGCCAAGTTCGCCGGCAAGCCGCGAGATCAGGTGCCCGGTCGCCGCCGTCTCCTCGCTGGTCATGCCGGCGGTCGGCTCGTCGAGCAGCAGAAGCCGCGATTCGTTGCCGAGCAAGAGCCCGACCTCCAGCCATTGCCGCTGACCGTGCGACAATTCCACCGCCAGCACGGACCGCTGGTCGCCAAGACGCACCGCCTCGAGCACCTGTTCGATCTTGCGCGCGCGGGCGATGCCGTCCGGCTCGACGCGCAGCACCGACAGTTCGATGTTCTCGTGCACCGTCAGATTGTCGAACACCGTCGGCGTCTGGAACTTGCGGCCGATGCCGATCCGCGCCCGCGCGATGACGGGCAGCGCGGTGATGTCGCGGCCGTCATAGAAAATGCGGCCGGCCGACGGCGGCTGATGCCCGGACAGCATGCTGAGGAACGTCGTCTTGCCGGCGCCGTTCGGCCCGATCACACAGCGCACCGTGCCGGCCTCGATGCGGAAATCGATGTTCTCGTTGGCGGTCAGGCCGCGAAACCGCTTGGTCAGCCCCTCCGTGCGCAACAGTTCAGCCATGGCGCGCCTCGCCATCGGAAGCCTCGGCCGAACGCGCGGCGCCGCGGCGGCCCGTCAGCCGGCACGCGAGCGCGGCCACCGCGCCGGCCAGACCGTCGCGCGAGAACATGATCACCAGAATGAAGATGAACCCCAGCGCCAGCTGCCAGTACTGCGGCGAGATCGAACTGAGATAGTTGGACAGCGCCGACACCAGAACGCCGCCGGCCAGCGCGCCGAGCAGCGACAGCCGGCCGCCGATGGCGACCCAGACCACCACCTCGGTGGAAAAGGTGACGCCGGCGAGCGAGGGCGAGACGAAGCCGGCATGGGTGGCGTACAGCGCGCCGGCCAGCCCGGCCAGCGCCCCCGACAGCGTGAACGCCGCGGTCTTGTAGAACGACACGTTGTAGCCGAGCGCCGTCATGCGGTCCTCGTTCTCGCGGATACCGACGAGAATTTTTCCGAACGAGGATCGCGTCAGCGCCACGAGCGCGAAGTAGAGCAGCGGCACGACCACCAGCACCGCATAGTAGCTTGCGATATCGCCCGACAGCGGCAGTTCGCCGAACGGCCCGAGCGGAACCACCATCCGGTCGACGAACAGGCCGTTGTAGCCGCCGGTGATCTCGGACTGGCTGACGGCCAGCTGCTCGACGATGATCGACAGCGCCAGCGTGATCAGCACGAAGTAGGTCGATTTCACGCCGGCGCTGAACAGGAAGTAGCCGGCGACGGCGGCGAGCAGGCCGCCGGCCAGCGCGCCGCAGACGATGCCGGCATAGCCGCCCCACGCGCCGAGCCCGGCCTGCATGGCCAGGCCCATGCCGTAGGCGCCGATGCCGAAGAACGCCGCCTGGCCGAAACTGACGATGGCGCCCCAGCCCCACAACAGGCCGAGCGACATCGCCAGCACGCCGAACAGCAGATACTGCGGCAGGATGTAGATCGGATAGCCGTCGATCGCGCCGGGCGTGAGGGCGAGCAGCGCGAACAGCGCGAGCGCGACCGCCGTCTCGCCGCGAACCATGCTGGCGGGCCGAATTTTCACGGGCGCCTCACTTTTCGCCGAACAGGCCCTGCGGCCGGAACCGCAGGATGACGATGGCGATGAAGAACACCGCCACCTGGGCCACGACCTGGGACGATACCAGAGCGAGGATCGTCTCGCTGCCGCCGATGAAGAAGCTGCCGAGCAGCGTGCCGCCGAGGATCTGCCCGATGCCGCCAACGATGACCA
Organism: Xanthobacteraceae bacterium; assembly: GCA_039808405.1. Taxonomy (GTDB): domain Bacteria; phylum Pseudomonadota; class Alphaproteobacteria; order Rhizobiales; family Xanthobacteraceae; genus PRO6. Next base: position 4,152 of record JBDHSY010000005.1, on the reverse strand, counting down.
CGAAGAACGAGCGGATCAGGAACACGTTGCCGATATAGGGATCGATGCTCAGCATCGGCGCCAGCAGCGCGCCGGCAAGCCCCCCATCAAACAGCCGAAGCCGAACACGAGCTTGTAGGTGGCGGCGATGTTGAGCCCCAACAGGCTTGCCATCTCGCGGTTCTGGATCAGCGCCCGGATCTTGATCCCGATCGAGGTTTTCATCAGCACGAACGCCGTCGCCAGCAACAGCGCGATGGTGACGCCGGCGATGAACGCCTTGTAGGCCGGGATATCGTAGAAGCTCGTCTGGATCGCCGACGGGAACGGGCTCGGCACGCTGCGAAACGAGGTTCCGAACACGATCTTGATGATCTCGGTCGAAATCAGGAAGAAGCCCCAGGTGAGCAGCAGCGTGTCGAACGGCCGGTGATAGAAATGCCGGATCACGAGATGCTCGAAGACGAGGCCGATCAGCCCGACGCCGGTCGCCGCGAACAGCACGGCGACGAAAAACGGCGCGCCGCTCTCGACGGCGTACCATGACAGATACGCGCCCAGCGTCAGCATCGCGCCGTGGCCGAGGTTGATGACGCCGATCAGGCCGTAGACGATCGCCAGTCCGAATGCCGCGAGCGCAAGCGAAAAGGTGATAAGCGCAGCGTCGATCCCTACGCTTATGGCAGTCTGCATCGCCGGCACTCGCAAGCAGATCGAAACGATCCGCGCCCGGGGCGCGGGTCGAAGCCGTTACAGGGGCAGATCGCAGCGCGCATCGACCGGAACCGCACGATCCAGCGACTGGACCTTCTCGAACATATCATTCACGCTGGTCCAGTTGTCACGCACTTTCATCAGGTACGAGGGAACGATCGCCTGATTGTCGATCTCGCGCATGGTCACCGAGCCTTGCGGCGCCTTGTCGAAGGTCAGCCCCTTGAGGTTGGTGCGCAGCGCCTTGGTCGAGACCTCGCCGGCCTTGGCGATGGCCATCGCCGCCATGTGCGCGGCATTGTACATGCCGACGCCGACGGTGTTGACCAGCGCGTCCTGACCGAACTTGGCTCTGAACTTCTCGAGGAACGCCTTGTTGTTGGGCGTGTCGATCGACATGAAATAGTCGAAGCTGACATAGGTGTTGGCCGAGACCTTTGGGCCGAGGCCGGAGGTCACCACCTCCTCGTCGTCGACCGTCCAGATCACAAAATCCTTCTGCATGCCGGCCGCGGCGAACTGCTGGCGGAAGTTCACGGTGTCGCTGCCGGTCAGCGAGTGGAACACGATGTTCGCGCCCGAGCCGCGGATGTCGCGCAGCACGGATTCGTATTGCGGGGTGTTGAACGGGATGTAGACCTCGCCGACCACCTCGCCGCCGAGCTCCTTCAGCTTCTGCTTGGTGACCTCGTTGGTGACGCGGGGCCAGGCGTAGTCGGACCCGATCATGAAGAATTTCTTGCCGTACTTCTTGGTCATGTACTCCATGTGCGGCCAGACCTGCTGGGTCGGCTCCGGGCCGAACATGAAGATGTTGGAGTTGCACACGCCCGGCGCGTACTTCTTCTCCTGCCCCTCGTACCAGGTGGGGTACAGTAAAATCTTGTCGGCGGCCTTGACCACGGGACCGGCGGCATTGCGCTCGGCGCTGGAGAACGTCCCGGCCAGGAAATCGACGCGCTCCTGACGGATCAGCCGGTTGGCCTGCTCGACGACGATGCGCGGCTCGGTCTTGGAATCGCCGACCACGATCTCGATCTTCCGGCCGAGCACGCCGCCGGCCGCGTTGATCTCGTCGACCGCGAGCTGGAAGCCGGAAATGTGCGCCTTGCCGTACACGGTCCAGGCGCCGGTCAGCGGCGAAATGACGCCGACGCGGATCGGGCCGGCGGCCGCGGCCGAGCGGATCAGCCCCGGCGACGCCACGGCCATGGCGCCCGCTCCGGCGGCCTTGAGGAAATGGCGGCGCGACGGGCCGGCGCGGTCAACCTTGCTGTCGATGCTGTTCATGTGTGCCTCACTTGGTGCCTCAGGCGGCTCCCTGCTCGATGCCATTGATGCGGTCCGGCCTCGCCTCGGCCGGCGCACGGACGACGATCGCGCCGCCCGCGCGACGATGCGCGATGCCTCACTCCAGTGTCGGCGCCCGCCGGTGATGGGTCGCCTGCTCGTAGGCGTAAGCGTAAGCGAGCAGATCGGCCTCGCTCCACCGGCGCCCGACCACGATCAGGCAGAACGGCGAGCCGGACGCGTAATAGCCCGCCGGCACCGTCACGCCCGGCAGGCCGGCGATATTGATCTCGCAGACGGTCGTCTCGAGGATCGGCGCGGAGCCGAAGATCGGGGCCAGTTCGCCGCGCATCTGCGGGAAGATCAGCGCGTCGAGCTTGTCGCGATCCATCACCGTGTTGAAGATGTCGAGATAGGCCTCGCGCGCGGCCACGAAGTCGGTGAGCCGCGGCGGTTTGGTCGGATCGGCGATGCAGGCCCGGAAGTCCGGCAGGTTCGGCATGTATTCGAGCACGCCGCCCTTGGCGAACGGGTCCTGCGCCTTGGTCGCCTCGGCCAGCTCCGCAAAGCTCTTGAGCGCGGCCTTCGGTCCGAGGCGGCGCAGATACTGGTCGAGATCGTAAGGCACCGATTCCATGCCGCGGGCATCGAATTCCTTCAGCGGCGGCGTCGGCTTGCGCAGCTCGGCAAAGCCCGAGCCCTTGAACGGGTCCTCGACGAGATCGGCGCCAAGCTGTTTGAGTTCGCCTTGCGCGCGGGCGTAGAGCTTCGTCGCCTCCTCCGACAGCGGCAGGTTGCGCCAGCCGAGACCGTAAAGCCCGATCCGCTTGCCCTTCAGGGCATCCTTGGCGAGGCGCGACGTGTAGCCGCCCTTGGGGCGATGGCCGACGCCGGCAATCGTCTTGGGGTCTTCCGCCGTGTATCCGGCCAGCACGTCGAGCGTCAGCGCGACGTCGCGCACGGTATGGGCGATCGGCCCGACCACGTCGCGGTTGCTCGACAGCGGCACGACGCCGACATTCGGCACCAGCGCGTGCGTCGGCTTGACGCTGGGCAGGCCCTGCGCGGAGGCCGGATTCTGGATCGAGCCGCCGGTTTCCTCGGCGAGGCCGAGCACCGCCAGGCTGGCCCCCACCGCGGTCGCGGTGCCGGCGCTGCTGCCGCCGGGCAGCCACTCGCGGTTCACCGAGTTGTAGGTCGGGCCGGCCCAGCTGTCGTTGGCGTGGCTGCCGGTATGGCTGAGGCTCGGCACGTTGGTCTTGCCCAGGATCACCGTGCCGGCGGCTTTCATCCGCGCCACCACCGGCGCGTCGGTCTCCGGAAACAGGTCGATGCCGCCGGTCTTGGAATGCAGCAGCTTCCATCCCGCGGTGGTGGGGAAGCCGACCATGTCGAGGGTTTCCTTGACCACGACCGGGACGCCGTCGAGCGGACCGAGCGTCTTGCCCTCGGCGCGGCGGCGGTCGCTGGCGCGCGCTTCGGCCATCGCGTCGGGATTGAGAAAGACGATCGCATTGTAGCGCGGATCGACTTTCGCGATGCGGTCGAGAAACGCCTGCGTCAGCGATTCCGATGTGGCCGTGCCTTTCGCGAACGCGTCCTGAACCTGCTCAACGGTCAGCTCGATGAGATCGATCCCGGGAGAACCCTTCGACAATTGCTGCTTCCTCCGACCACACAATCGCAAAATGCGCCCATCGCCGTGCCGGCGCAGGCCGCACCGGGCGCGGACTGTGTGACATTAGAAACGGAAATATTTTCTTTTTCAAGAATTATTTCGCGCTGACGTGCCCCCCGACCGGCGACGGCGCAGCTAGAACGTCTCGACCACGCGAAACTCGATGCCCTCGGCCTCGGCGAGGTAGATCGGCATCGCGGCCCGGCCCTGCTGCAACGCGATGGGGCCGCGCCCGCCGCGATAGACGATGTTGCTGCCGGCGGCGAGCAGCGGCTTCAGCGCCAGCGAGCCGGCGCGGCGCGCGGCCTCTTCGAGAAACGTCAGGCCCTCGTAGTTCGACTGCCCGACCGAGCCGGCCGGCGCGGCGCTGGCGCCGAACGCGGCCTCGTAGCGCGACACGAACGCCTCGGTATCGCCGGAGCGCGCGCAATTGAAATAGCCGGAGGCGCAGAACAGGTTTTCGGTGTTGTCCGGCCCGATGCCCAGCAGCA
>JBDHSY010000004.1:0-22912 GCA_039808405.1 Xanthobacteraceae bacterium | reverse complement strand
CTTCGGCGACGACGCCCGCCTGACCTCGGGCATGTCCGAAAGACGCACCGGCGCGCGGGCCAGCACGAGGCTTCCCACCGCCGGGTCCTCGACCTCGACCAGCGCCTTGCGCGAGCGCAGATGCGGACACTCGATCAAGTCTTTCCCGGTCTGCACCTTGCCGGCGGGCACGTCGAACCTGGCCAGTTCGGCGACGACCTCTTCCGCCGTTCGCGCGGCCATCCATGCCGAGACGCCGGGCTCCCAGGCACCTGGGTTCGCGGCGCGCTGTCGTCCCGTGGCCATCAACGGATCGGAGATCCACTCTTCCCGGCCGAGCGCCTTGCAGAAGCGCGCCCAGATCTGATCGTTGGGGGTAATCAGCGCCACATAGCCGTCGCTGACCGCAAAGGTCCTGTAGGGCGCCTGATACTTGTCCGGCCCGCGGCTCAGCACCTCCTTGGCGAAGGTGTAGAGCATCACGCTTTTCTCGTTCAGGGCGACAAGGCTGTCATACATGGCGGCATCGACATACTGTCCCCTGCCGGTCTTCTCCCGCATGTAGAGCGCAAGCAGAACCTGGTATCCCGTCATCACTCCGGTAAACAGATCGCCGAGCGCAAGAGGGTTGACTTCGGGCGGACCGTCCTGAGCACCGAACAGATTGGTGATACCTGACATCGCCTGGATCACGGGGTCGAACGCGGGCAGCCCCGAATAGACCCCTTCGAGCTCCCTGGTGCGTCCATAACCGCTGATCGCCGCATAGATCAGGCGCGGATTGAGGCCGGACAGCTGCTCATACCCGAGGCCCAGTTTTTCGACCGATCCGGGCTTCAGATTCTCGATGACGACGTCCGCCGTCTTGGCCAGATCGCGATAGACCTCGCGGCCCTCTTCCGACTGGATGTCGAGAGCAACGCTTTTCTTGTTGCGGTTGTAGCCGACGAAACCGCCGTAAACCGTCTCCCCCGAACCCCCTTGCAGGGACGGTTGGTAATTCCGCCGGGGATCGCCGGTTTTCGGCCGCTCGATCTTGATGACTTCGGCACCACAATCGGCCAGCCACATCGTGCAGAAGGGAGCGGCGATGTACTGTTCGAGAGCAACAACACGCACGCCCTCAAGAGGAAAACTTTTCATATCGGTCCTGCCTCAACCCACCATGGCCTGCTCTAGCGTCAGCGGCCCTTTCGTAATCCGTACCCGGCTGATACCGGGGCGCTTCGATATTTCCTGCATCAGTCCGACGAGCGGCGACGGCACGTCTCCTTCGGTCACGCTTCGTCGATGGGTCAGATATTTGTCGACCGTGGCCCGGCTGTTGAACAACCGCAGAAGGGTGTCCTCGCTGGACGCGGGGCCGTTCTCGCGGATGAACTCCGGGATCATCTCCTGCGCAAAAACCTCCGTCGCGTCGACGGTCTCCTCGCCGCCGACGACCTTGTCGAGAATGTTCTGGTCGATCTGACCCGGTGGCCTGCCGTAGTGACCGCGCATATAGAGCCGCAGTTCCTCGGGGACCGTGTGGTATCTCTTGCCTTCAAGCACGTTGAATGTGGCTTGCACGGTGACGAGCTGCGAGAACGGCGTCACCATGACCGGGTAACCCATCTCGGCGCGAACCCGCCCCGTCTCCTCCAGAACGACAGGCAGCTTATCAAGCAGGTTGAGATTCTTGAGCTGGCTGACGAGGTGCGACATCATCCCGCCGGGCACCTGATGATGCGCGAACGCGCGGAATCTGGATTCGCTGGGGCTGACGGAGCGGCTGAACGGCTTTCCCTCCTGGTAGGCGACCCAAAGAAAGTAGTCGTCGACGCGATCGAGAGCGGCTGCGTCGACCTTGGTATCGATCCCGAGCGCTCTGGCTGCGGACAGGATGTCCGCCGTGGCTGGAATGGATTCCCCGTAAGCGAGGGGCCTGGCCACGGTAAAAACCCCGTCGACGCCCGCCTTCAATGCCTCGCCATAGCATTGCAGCGACAGCCCCGTTGCATCGTGCCCGGAAAATTCGAGGCGCTTGCTCCCGACCTCCTGCCTCAGGACGGACAGATTCTCGCGGGCGGTTTTCGGCGTCAGCAGGCCGCTTGCGTCTCCGAACACGACCCCGTCTGCGCCGCAGGCAAGAAAGTCGCGCGCCTTTTCAGCGAAGTGAGCGGATGTATGGACGGGGCTGATCGCATAGGTCACGAAGCCGAGAACGCCGAGCCCGAGACGCTTGGCGCAGCGAACATGAAACTCGATATTCCTGACGTCGTTCAACGCGTCGAAGATCAACACCCAGTCGATGCCGATTTCCTTCAACGTCTTCATGAACAGTTCGACGACATCATCGGAATAGCGCTTCCAGCCGAACAGATTGCGGCCACGCACGAGGATAATCGTATCCGTGCTCCTGATGCGGCTCCTGAGCGCGTGCAGCCGTTGCCACGGATCCTCGTAAAGATAGACGATCGCGGTTTCAAAGGCGGAGCCGCTGATCAGATTGATGCGATCGAACCCGCAGGCGTCGACCAACGGCGCGGCATCCAGCATCGATGCGGTCCGCATCCGGTTGGCCCAGACCGATTGCGGCCCGTCACGAAACGTCTCGTCGGTTATCGTAAGATGGGACATGTAATCTGCACCTGCCGCTCAGGAAGCGGCCTGATTGCTCAGGCTGACGTAAAGAAGCGTCTGGTCGAACTGAACCAGCTCTTCGTTCTTGACGCAGATCTCCTCGACGACCCCCTTCACGCCGGCCTTGATGCTGTTCATCACCTTCATCACCTCGATGATGCCCACGACGGTATCTTCATCGACCGCCGTACCGGGTTCGACAAAGGGCGGAGCTCCGGGCGATGGCGCGCAATAAAACACGCCGACGATCGGTGAACGCACCGCGGCGAGGTCGGGCGACGATTCGGAGTTTTGCGGCGACGGCGCGGCAGCCGGTGGCGGCGTGGCGGCGACCGGCTTCGACGCGTCCGCGACGGGGGCGGACGGCAACACGGAAGCGACCGGGGTGCGCGAAGGCGCGGGCGCCGTTGCCGGACCATCTCCAGCGTCCCGCGTGACCTCGATCCTGAAGCCGTTCAGCGCGATCCGCAGCTCCCGCACGTTCGGTGCATGATCGACGAAGCGCAGGATATTCAGCGCGTCGGCGTAGCTCAGTTCGTACTGCAAATCGTTCGGAGCGCCATCTCTGGTTTCGATCACCTCGGTCAGTCCTTGCCAATCGTGGACGGGGTCAGCCATCGACATACTTCCTTTTCTTATTGCCACCGCAGAAGGCGGCTTTCGATCTTGTTCATCGCCCAGAGAAGCGACGTTCCAAGCAAGGCCAGGATGGCCAGCACCGCGAACACGCCGCTGATCTGGAAACTTCCCGCCAGAAACGACAATTGCTGACCGAGCCCGTACTGGGCCGCGATGATCTCGCCGGCGATGACGCCGAGCAGCGCATAGATAAGTCCAAGCCTGAGGCCCGAGAAAATCGTCGGCACCGCATTGGGAAGCGTGATCCTGACAAACGTCTGCCGCTGGCTCGCGCCCATGGTCCGGGCCAGGGTCAGATGATCCGAGTTCGTGCCGCGAATGCCGGCAACCGCGCTGCTCAGGACGATGAAGTAAGTCAGGCTCGCTCCGAGCGCGACCTTCGACCAGATCCCGAGGCCGAACCACAGCAGGAAAAGCGGCGCCAGCGCGATACGGGGCAGCGCATTCAGTGCCGACAAAAGAGGGTCGCTGAATTTTTCGACGGCCGGCCAGGTGATGAACACCAGGCTGGTCAGTATGCCCGCCGCGCTTCCGATAGCAAACGCCAGGAACGTGCTGACGATCGTCCATAGAAGATCGCGCTCGAGCGTGAATTCAACGAACAGTCCGTTCCAGAGAAATTTGACGATCTCCGACGGGGTGCCAATAAAGATCGGATTGATGATATGGTTCTGCGACACATACTCCCAGATGCCGAAGAAGACGGCGAGAAACACCAGGCGGGAAATCGCGATGATCGTGTTCTCGGCCAGCCGGTAGCGGGTGGTCGCGATATCACTCATGGTTGAGCCCCATCTCCAGTTTGGTCCAGACCAGGCTATAGAGCTTGTGGTAGTCGGCGCTTTTCTGCAGAGCGGAGATCGAGCGGGGCCGCGGCAGGTCGATGCGGATATCGTCTATGATCCGCCCGGGCCGCGCGCTCATCACGATAACCCTGTCGGACAGCGCGATGGCCTCCGACAGATCGTGAGTGATGAACACGACGGTGCGCCGCTCGTCGGTCCACAGCGACAAAAGAACCTGCTCGAGTTGCAACTTCGTCTGCGCATCGAGCGCGCCGAACGGCTCATCCATCAGCAGAAGCTGGGATTCCAGGCAGAAGGTACGCGCCAGCGCGACGCGCTGGCGCATTCCATGGGACAGGGCCTTCGGATAGCTGTCTGCGAATCCCTTCAGTCCAACGGCTTCGAGCAGCCGCTGGGCCCGGCTTTTCCGGGACTGCCGGTCCATACGACGGATCTCGGCGCCGAATTCGGCATTTTGCGCGGCCGTGAGCCAGGGGAACAGACTGTCCCGCGCCAGCATGTACGCGACGTCGTGACGGCCCGCGCGCGGCGACGAACCGAAAATCGAAATGGTCCCGGACCTCACCGGAAAAAGACCCGCCAGCAAGTTCAGGACCGTGGTCTTTCCGCACCCGGACGGACCTACGATCGATACGAACTCGCCGGGCTCGATGGTCAGCGAAAAATCCGACACGGCATGTAATCCATTGCCGAAGTGATGATCCAGGTTCTGGATCACCACCTTGTCGGCCACGGCCGTGCTGCTCTTTTCGATAGTCGGACGCTGGTGCATTTCAACAACCGGAGCCAATCTTTCGCCAACACTTGCGACGCCGCCCATCGCTACGGAGCCTTTTCGTAGACGAACGATTGAGGGTCGACCGGCTTGGTGATCAGGTTGTTCGAAATCAGGTAGTCGGAGAAGGCTTTGACGGCCTTCCGGTCGATGCTCGTGCCATATTTGGCGGCGTTGGACCGCACCAGTTCGCGCAGAGCGGTGTCGCCGTCGGCGATATCGGAGCCGAACTTGAAGTGGGACTTCACAACCGCCAGAAGCTCATCGAAGTTTGCCGGGTCATTGACCCATTTCGTGGCCTCCTCCATCGCCTGGATGAAGGCGCCGATGACTTTTGGATTGGCCTTGATATAGTCCCTGCGGGCCGCATAGGTCTCGAACGCGCCGTTCAGCGAGGTGATGGCCGGCGGCCCCTCGCCTGCCTCGAGATTGACGAGATCGACGCAAGTCTTCTGCAAACGGCAGATCGTCGCGAACGGCTCGAACATCATGGCGGCATCGATCTGTCGCGCAAGAAACGTCGGATAGGCCGTTCCGGGAGAACCAACAGCCACATAGGTCACCGAATCCGGTGACAGGCCGGCGCCCGACAACAGGGCCCTCGCCTGCAGTTCGGTGCCGGCGCCCCGCGCCGTGACCCCGATCTTGAGTCCCTTGAGGTCCTGCATCACAGCCGGATAGCCCTTCGCTTTGTTGGGCAGGGGCACATCCTTATGCACGGACAGGACATAGATATTTGCCGGCGAGTGGCCAACGATCAGTTGAACGTCGTTGCCGCGAGACGCCGCCTGCATGGTGACTTCGGTCGATGCAAAGCTGATTTCGAGACTTCCGGCGGCCAGCGCTTGCAAGCCGACAGGACCGCTCGGAATCTGAACCATCTGGCACGTGAGGCCGTGCGCCTTGCAGAATCCCTTGTCCGCGGCCACCCACTGGGTGAAGTGCAGAATGGCGCCGGGATACTCCTGAATCCGGACGGTTTCGCCGTTAGCTACGATTTTCTCTGCGGAAGCCGACGTTGTCGCGATAAAAGCCGCAGCGGCAGCGATCGCGGTGATCCGCCCGTAATGGGTAATCGCCCTGGTAAACACCTCTTCGTCCTCCCTTTGATGATCGGCCTGCTTGGAGATCCACTCTTGATGGAGATATTTTGTTTTCATTATTGAACAGCACGATGCCGATATATGCAAGAACAATCTTGTTAAATATCTTTATCTACCGCATATATTGAGAGCTTTATCTCAAAAATGGAGCGAGACATGAGTCGGACACCCGCAACCAAGGCCAGGCAGCAGGTCGAATCCTTGTCCGAGGGAGGGGCCTTAAAGCGGGGCCTGACGATCCTCGAAGTTCTTGTGGAAGCCGCCCGCCCGTTGACGTCCCACGAAATCGCCGAGACCGTTCAACTGACGGACAGCACCGTCCATCGATTGCTCCAGACCTTGCTGGAAGCAGGATATGTTTCGCGAGACGCGACGAACAAGCGCTACCACGCCAGCGCCAGAACGCTTGGCCCTCTCACGATCTATCATCCGCTCCATTCGCTCCGCCGCGATGCTTTCGAACCGCTTCGCGTTCTTCGCGAACAGTCGGGATTGACCGCATCCATCGTCGTTTTTGTCGGAATCGAGCGTCTGGTTCTCGATGTCTCCGGAGCGAGCGGCGTCCTTACGCCGTTTTATGAAACATGCCTGCAAAATCCTCTGCATGTTGCCGTGTCCGGAAAGCTGTTGCTGATACCGATGTCGGCGGACGAGCGTAAAGGACTGCTGGGCGAGGGTCCTTACGAAGCGCTTACAACAAAAACCATCACCGACCCCGGCGACTTTGAACGCGAACTCCGGACCGTTGCGGCCCAGGGCTTCGCCACCAATATCGACGAAAACTTCGTCGGCCTTTCCGCCATCGGCGCACCGCTGACATGCGGCGTCGAGCAGACGATCGGCTGCGTGATGCTGGCCGGAGCCACCGAGCGGTTTACGCCGGCTGGCATTCTGGAAATGGGAAATAACTTGCGAGATATGGCCAGATTGATTTCATTCTCCCCCGTCGCACGCGCGATCGGCAATATGTTCTCGCGAAAATCGCGATAGACACTGCCTGCCGGGCGGAGACGGGCGGAACTCATGTCCTGTCGAGCCCCAGCAGTCTTGCGGCATTGCCATAAAGGATCTTTTCGAGATTCCCCGCAGAGATCGGCAACGCCCTGAACCAATCGAGATAGGCCTTGACGGGCGCGAAAGGAAAAGCGCTCGCATAGATGAACCGATCCGCGAGCCAGCCGTCGGCGGCTTTCAGGAAATCATCCATGCCCGGCATGTTTGCCAACAGATAGTCCGGAGAAACATAAAGATTCGGACGGCGGAACGCGACGTGCAAAATCTGATGGACCCAGGGCCAGTTGCCATGAGCCGAGACGATGCGCAGCGTCGGGAAATCGGCAAGCACGCGATCCAGCCGGTCGGGAGAGGTGTATGAAAGATCCGGTCCCGCGTTTCCGCCGGTCATAAGAATCACGGGAATGTCGCGATCCTCGCAATGGGCGTAGATCGGATAAATCCGCCGGTCATCGGTCTGCATCGGCGACGAGAGAGCTCCCGGTTCGATATTGATCGCCCGAAAGCCAGCCGCGACCGCTTCGTCGATATCGCGCACAGCCTGCTTGCGATCGCTCGGATCGACGGAGGCGACCGGAATGAAGCGACCGGGATGGCTGTCGCAGAATTCCTTGACGACTGCATTGTCGACGATGCCGAGCGCGCCGGCGTTTCTTCCGACCACCACCCCGAGCCCGACACCCGCGCTGTCCATCTCCGACAGCAGCAACGGCACCGACCTTTGCTGCGCCGCCGGCGACGGCTCGAAACCGATCGATCGCGTGATCCGGTCACGCCGCTCAGCCCCGGCATACATGACCGTGCCGAGAAAATCCTTGAAAGGCGGACGTATGCGAAAATCGATGACCTTCATTCAAAGCTCATGTGAGTTGGGCTTTTGACCGCGGCGCGCGCAACCGGCGCAACCGGCGCTAGATCACCTCGGCGGTCTTGTCGTCCGTCTCTCCGTAGCGGCGCAGCGTCGCCGGCCGCGTGCCGGCATAAAGCGCGTCAATGCCGGGAGCGATTTTTGCATTCTCGCGCTCGAACAGGCTGTTGCCGTCCAGATCGCTCTCGACGATGAACGGGCCGAACTTTTCGACATCGAGAACCCAGACCGCCTGCGCCAATCCAAGCTCTTCCATCCAGTAGACGCCGGCCACGGATCTGATACCGCGGCCGAGCAGAGCGCCCGTGCCGTAGCCGACCGTGGTGAGATAGACCGCATGGTGTGGCACAAAAATCTGGCGGTAGATCTCGGAGGTCATGCCGCCCTTGCCAATGATGATGTTGCAGCCGCTTTCCCTGAACCAGCCGTCGAGCCATTTGGCGAACCGGAACGACGCCGTTGCCGTGACGGCACCGACATTGTAGCTGCCGTCCTCCCTCAACGAGGCTGCCGGCGAGCAATGAAAATTCGCGCTCCCGAGCGCCTCGCGCGGCGCCGGCATGCCCTCGCCATCCTCGATCACGCGCTTGTAGACGCCCTCACGCGCGGTAAAAACGCGTCCGGACAGATAAACGACGGTGCCGAGCTCGAGCGCCCTGAGTTGCTCGGCCGTGGCCGGCAGTTCGAGATGAACCGTCTTCAGTTTTCCGGTCATGCGTCCACCTCCGCAGCAATCGGCTGCTGCTCCCACTCGACCGTGTGGCGACGCGAGTAATCCGTGAACCACATCGGGTCCGTCCGGAACTCCACGTGCCCGCTCGCATGGATGCGCGCGCAGGCGCGACGGGACGACAGGCAGAACATGTGCACGCTCATGGGCATTCCGCCGGTGTGGCAGTAGCCGACCTCGATATGGCAATCGACCACCATGGAACTCCCCATGAATCCCATCGCGCCCATGCCGATATTGTTGCCAAGAGTCTTCAGTTCGTCCTCGAGCTTGGCGATCTTCGGATCGGGATGACGGCTGCCGACCGTCCGCAGGCACGACGCTTGCTTGCCGAGAACCATGCAGGCGTCTTTCGATCCGCCCAGTCCGACGCCGACAATTGCCGGCTGACAGGCCAACCCCCGCCGGCCAAATCCGATCAGCGTATCGAGATAGAACCGCTTGATGCCGTCGATGCCGTCTCCCGGAAACAACATGCGATAGTCCGATCCGAACAGCCCGCCTTTGTGCACCGTGGTCAGCTCGATCCAATCGGCGTCCGGATGAAATGCGTATTCGATCTCGGGAGCGTTGATGCCGACATTGTTGTTGTGGTCGGTCCGCCACAGCGGATGCACCCGGTTGGGACGCAGCGGCACGTTCACCGTCGCTCGCGCGGTGGCCCGCCGCAGGGCGGCTTCAAGAGCAATGGGGCCGCCCTCCAGCCGCGCTTCGTTGCCGATCTTGACATACCAGCGCGGCACGCCGGTATCGCCGCACATCGCCCGCCGGTCTTCCTTGGCCGCTTCGTAGTTTTCGAGCATCGCCTGGATGACGAAAGACGACAAATCGCCCTTTTCGGTATCGGCACATCTGCGCAAGCCCGCAAGATAATCCTCGGGAATTTCGATGGCGGCCTTGGCCATCAATTCCTCGCCGGTACGCTGCAGGAGGGAAACAGGTATCATGGTTGATCTCATCTATTCAGCCGCAGCACCCGGCAAGGGCAGCAGGGTCTCGCCCGGCCGCACCCTCGTGAACTGAACGGGCTCGTTGCCGATCTCGAGTTGCCCGCCGGAGGCCTGCCGGACGACGGTGAAGCACGATCCGGCAAGGTCGCCCGGATCGGGGAAGTCGGACCGGAAGTGTGCGCCGCGCGAATTCTTCCGTTCCCGGGCGGCGAGAGCGATCACCCTGCTCACCTCGCAAAGGGAGCGCAGATTCAGCCAGTCGTGCCATGTCAGGTTGAAGGCCCGGTCCTCCTCGACGCCCGTCTCCAGAAGCTCGCTCTCGATGTCGTCGAGGCCGGCGAGCGCGCGTGTCATGCCGCTCTCTTCGCGGACGACGCCCACGTCCTCCCACATCAGGTCGAGCAGGCGCTCACGAATCGCATTCAGGCTTCCCGTTTTCTTGCTAAAGGGATGACGGGCACGCTCGATCTCGAAATGGAGAACGTCCTCGTCGGGCGCCCGATGGCCGGGATTGGCGGCGATCCACGACGGCATCACGTCTCCGGCAATGCCTCCGAAGACCGTCGAGTTCGCAACCCCGTTGCCGCCGAGCCGATTGGCGCCGTGCATGCCGCTGGCATCTTCACCCGCGACGAAAAGCCCGGGCAGCTCCGTGCTGGTGTCGGTCCGGCAAACCACCCCGCCCATGAAGTAATGCGCCGTGGGAACGACTTCGACCAGACCGCCGGCGAGATCGAAGCCGCAGTCTCGACAGCGATCGACCATGCCCTTGAACTTTTTCGCGACGTTGTCCGGCCCGAGATGACTCATCTTGATGTAAACGCCGCCATTCGGCGTGGTGCGGCCGGCTTTCATCTCGGCGTAGATGGAGCGGCTGACGACATCTCGCGTGGCGCGTTCAAGCTTGGGATCGTAGGCATCCATGAACCGTTTCATCTCGCCGTTGAGAAGATGGCCGCCCGCGCCGCGCAGCCCCTCCTCCAGCACGGTCCCCGTCATCCGCGTGTCCGGCCCGGCCAGCAGGCCGGTCGGATGGAATTGCACCATCTCCATGTCGCGCAGCCGCAGGCCGGCCCGCAAAGCCATGGCGAGGCCGTCCATGCTCTTGTCCCCGGACGGCGTATGGTAGCGATACATCGTCGGCCCGCCGCCGGTCGCAAGCAGGACGGCCTTGGCCTCGATGAAGCGGAATGCGCCGGTGCGGATATCGACGAACAGCACGCCGGACAGCGCCTGACCGTCCCTGGAAGGAATCAGCGCGACCGCACGGTGTTCTTCGAGACGGCGCACGCGTGGCCGCGCCCAGACCTGCTCCATCAACCGGTTGATGATCTCGATCCCGGTCAGGTCGCCCTTGTGCACGGTGCGGTCGAAGGTCTGGCCCGCGAATGCCTTGCCATGCAGCGTGCCGTCCGGATTGCGGTCGAAGAAGCAGCCGACCTCGTTCTCGAGCTCATGGACACGCTCGACCGCCGTTGTCACCAGCGTCCAGGCAAGCTCCTGGTTCGGCAGCCACTTGCCGCCTTCGATGGTATCCATGAAGTGGCGCTCGACGGAGTCGCCCGGATTGAGCGCGACGTTATAGCCGCCCTGCACCATTCGCGTGCAACCGCACTTGCCGAGCAGACCTTTGGTCGCGACGACGATATCGAGGCCGGGATCGGCTGCATGAGCATGAAGGGCGGCGAACAGCCCCGCCCCTCCCGATCCGAGGATCAACACATCCGCTTTGGAACGATCGATCACGATGCTTCGACCTCACAGGACCCGAACGAGAAAGACGAATGCAACGACCATCGAGATGCTGGCGGCGGCAGCCGCAAGCTTCACCTGCCCGTTGCGCCAGGTAAAATTCTCAATCGCGAGCAACCGGAGGCCGCCGAGAAAATGCACGACGAGCGCGAGGATCAGCAGGCTTTCGGCCAGTTTCACGGCAGGGTTGTCCATCCATCGCAGAACGCCATTCAATTCATCGCCGCCATTGATGGCGAGCCCGAGCACGAGAAAATGCAACGGCAGGAACGCCGCAAGCGCGATCCCGGACAGCCGGTGAACCAGTGCCGCGAGCCACAGCACGTTTCGGCGGCGGGCGGGCAGAAGACGTTTCATGGCAGCACCACCGCGGCAACAGCCCTGAGACCGAGCGCCAGCAGCATCGCGCCGAACAGAAATCCCAGGAGTCCGGACATTCTTCCCGACAAGCCGGACCATTCGGTCAGAACGTTGCGCACACCGATTGCAGCATGGATCGAGGCGGCGACAACGAACGTTCCGTAGAAAAGCGCCCAGGTCGCGCTGTTGCGCGTTCGCGCCAGAATATCCTCGGCGCTGAGCTGATGCCGCGTCGCATAGAAGATGACCGCAAGATGCACCACGATGAGCGGCACCATCAGTGCCGCCGTTCCCCGTTGCAGGATGTACAAGCGAACGTTCATGACTCGACCTTGCCGCGCAAATAGGCGCGCGCCGCTGTGCGCTTCAGCCCGGCGATAGAGGCTGTCGGATTGAGGGACTGGGGGCAGAACTGCTGGCAGGACTGATGCGAATGACAGGCGTGGCAGCCGCCATCGGCAGACACCGCCGTAATCCGCTCGGCATTTCCCGCATCGCGAACGTCGTTGACGAGCGACCAGGCGCGATTGAGCGCAGCCGGGCCGAGGTAGTCCGCATTCCATCGAACCGTGTCGCAAGCCGCGTAGCAGACGCCGCAATTGATGCATTCGATGGCCTTGTCAGCCGCGATCCGTTGCGCGGTATCCGGCTTGATCGCCTCGATCGGGTCATGACGGCTTTTGGTCGGCGCGAAAACTCCCTTTGCGTCCTGCCATTTCTCAAAGAACGGGCGCATATCCGCTGCCAGGTCTTTGATGATCGGCAGGTTTTCGAGAGGGCCGATCTCCAGACGCCCGTTCTCGACGACTTTCGAGACGTGCGTGCGGCAGGTCCAGCGCGGACGGCCGTTCACCGTCATCGCGCAGGAGCCACACATGCCGACACGGCAGGCAAAGCGATATGACAGCGTCGGATCGAGGTTGCGCTGAACCCAGGTCACGACATCGAGCACTGTCTGGCTCTCGCGAACCGGCACCTGATAGGTCTGGTACTCGCCGGCCTCCTTGCCCCGCCACAAGGAGACTGACAACCGGGTCGTGTGATCGTGCATCGTTTCGCAAATCCCTTGGCGGCAGCCGGCAGAAGCGCCGCCAACGCCAAGCAGATTGCTAACAAAACCGTCTGTTCATAGAAAGCGAATTAGATTCAATCAAAAATTCATTTTTTTCGAACGTAGGAAGGGCTGCGGCGGAAGCTCGGCGATTTGGACGCCACCCTTTTCCTTTGAGGCCGCAGCGACACGGCGGATGCGCCGGAGATAGCCTTGAGTTCGGCAAGAAAAGCGTCGGTCAGCGCGGAGTTTCCGTCGTCGGCCTTCTGGACGAGGCCGACGACCCGGCAGGTCGGCGGGCCGGAAAAATTAATCTGCCGTACCGGTAACGGGAACGGTTCGCCGAAGCTGCGCAACGGGACGATGGAGACCCCGAGCCCATGATGAACCATGGTGGTGATGGCCTCCAGCGTATCGAGCGTCATCACTTCGGTGACCCGCAATCGCCGGCGCCTGAGGAAATTCTCGATCAGCTGCCCGACCCACGCCTGGCGCGTATAGCGGATGAAAGGATAGCTCGTCACCAGTTCTTCGGCCGAGCGACGGGCGACCTCGACGGGGGCGATCAGAACCAGAGGCTCCCGCATCAGCGGAGACCACTGCAATTCGCTGCCTCCCTGCACCAGATCGCTGACGATGGCGGCATCGAGCTGCCCCTGCCGCACACGCTCGACCAGATCGGCGGAAAGGCCCATTGTCAGCTTGATATGCAGGCTCGGAAACTTGCTCCTGACCGCGACGAGCGCCAGAGGCATGATGCCGGTGATGACGCTTGGCACCACGCCGAGACGGAGCTGCCCCTCCAGAACCGTGCCCGTCGGGTCCTGAAACAGGCGATCATACGCCGACACCGCCTCGGCAGCCTTCGGGGCGAATTCGCGCCCGGCATCGGTCAGCACCGGCGGCCGCTTGGAGCGGTCAAACAAGGCAAAGCCAAGCTCGTCCTCCAGCGCCTTCATCTGCACGGTGACTGCCGATTGCGTCCGACGAACCGCGCGCGCGGCGCGCGCGAAAGATCCGCTCTCGACGATGGCGAGGAAGGTCTTGAGATCTCGGACGGACATCGCGGCGCGCCCCGCAATTACTTGAATGAATATGAATATAATATTCACGCTTTTCTATTTTTATTCAATGGTCCCGTCTTCTAGGATCGCGAGGGCCAGACAACGGCAGCTGCCGTCCCGTCGGACCATCGGCGACGAACCAAACCGCAATTGAACATCAGTCGAGGGCGACCGTGCCGAGCCAGATTGCCACCCGTCGATCCGCTCGAAAGGTCGTCGTCATCACCGGCGCGGCAGGAGGCATCGGAGCCGCGCTGGTTCGCCGCTTCCGCGGCGACGGCCATTGCGCCGTGCTGATCGACCGAAGCGCCGAGGTCCTCCGCGAGATCGCCTCGGATGCCGACGATGTCATGACGATTGCCGCCGATGTCGCCGATCCCGCTTCCATGCGTGCGGCGGCAACCGCCGCGACCGAGCGTTTTGGCGGCGTCCATACCCTTATCGCCAATGCCGGCATCGGCCCGGGAGGCGATATCACCAGCACAACGGATGCCGCCTGGCGCTCCACCATCGATGTCAACCTGACGGGCACCTTCAATACGGTCGCGGCATTCCTGCCGGCGCTGCGGCAAGCCTCGGGCCGCCGATCCATTCTGGTCATGGCGTCCGTGCTGGGCGTGCGCGGCGCGCGCAACATGCTCAGCTACGGCGCCTCCAAGGCCGGCGTCATCGGGTTCGTGCAGGCGGCCGCGCAGGAAGCCGCCGTTTACGGCATCACCATCAATGCCCTCGCTCCCGGTCCGATCCAAACCCCTCTTTTGGAGTCCATCGCCGGCGATACGCTGGCCGACCTCGCGAAACAGGTCCCGATGGGACGACTGGGAACCCCCGAGGATATTGCCGAGGCCATCGGCTTCCTGACCGGGGATGGCGCGAGCTTCATCACCGGCCAGACGCTGGTGATCGATGGCGGCCTGAGCGGACGGGCCTACTGGCGCGACCGCGACGATCATCAAACCTGATCGTCGCTTCTGCGGGCGCCGGCGCGGCCGTTTGAACCCCATAGACCTGCCATAGCCCCTCGGGGTCGCAGTCCCGGAGCGCGGCTCAGTCGCGGCGGGAGAGCAACCAGCGGCACGGGTCGCCTCCGAAAGATCGCTCATCCGGCCTGACGGGGCCGGGGCCGTTGCACGTCGCCGGGTTGCCAGCCCGTTTGCCGGCCCGACAATGGCCCCGCCGGGCGCTGCAATTGACCGCGGTTATTTCGAACATAATCTTTATAAATTTGATCTTGCCGATTTGCCAACTAGCATCCGGAGCTAGCCGGCAACGATGACATTCCGCCCTTGATATGCGCGTTCAGGCCGCAAACGCGCTGTCGTTGCCTTCAACAAGGCGTTCTTATCCGGCCATCACGGCCCGTCAAATCGGACAGATCAGGGAGGGAAACATGGATCGAGCCAGGGTGAAACGGCTATCGCGCAGAAGCGTTCTTGCCGGACTTGCGGCGGCGCCGATCGGACTGAGCGCGACGCGCGGCTTGACGGCCGAAACGGGACAGCCCCTGCCCGTGCGGATCGGAATCCAGCCGCAAGCCTCGTGGCTGCTATATGTCGCACGCGACTTCAAGTTGTTCGAGAAAGCCGGCCTGCAACCCACCTACATCCGCTTCACCACCGGTGCCCAGTCGATTGCTGCCGTCGAAAGCAAGAGCCTGGACATCGCCTCGCCCGGCATCACGCCCTACGTTGCCGGGCTGGCGCAAGGCGTCGAGTGGAAGGTGGTCGGGATCGACGCCACGATGTCGGGGGCGGAGGGAATCGTCGCTCGCGCCGACAGCGGCATCACCAAGCTCGAGGACCTGAAGGGCAAGACGATCGGCGTGGCACGCGGATCGACCGCCTATTACGGCCTGCTGGCCGCCCTCAAAGGCAAGGGCATCAGCAAGAGCGACGTCAAGCTTCTCCTCATGGGGCCGCCGGAGCAACTCGGCGCCATGCGCAACAAGGATATCGACGCCGTCGCCGTCTGGGAGCCCTGGATTCAGCGCAACATCAACGAACTCGGCGGCCGCCTGATCGGCATGGATGCCGACTTCGGCGTTTACTCCACAACCGGCGTCTATGCCGTATCGCGGGAGTATGCCGACAAGAATCGCGACGTGATCGAGCGTTTTCTGACCGGCCTCGTCCTAGCCTACCAGTATATTCAGAAAAACGGACCGGACGCCGCGATCTCGGCCGTATCGGAGGCGATGAACGTGCCTCGCGACGTCATCAAGATCATGTATCAGGAAGCTCCTGTCCCCAACATTCTGCGCTGGGCCGATACGGGATATCAGTATTCTCTTACCAAGGGCGGGGCCTACCACAAGCAGGTGGAGCAGATGACGGAGTTTCTGGTGGCTGAGGGGATCATCTCGAAGAACGTCGATCTGTCCAACGCTTTCGACGTATCCTATATCGCCAACGTGCTCCGGAAGCTTGAAAAACAATAAAGCGAATGATCGACAAACCGCAAACGACCCGCCGGCGGCAGCGTTTCGCCGCCGACCGGTGGCGCTATCCTTTGATCAGCTTTGCCTCGGTCGTCGGCATGATCTGCCTGTGGGCGCTGGTCACCGGCTTCGGCCTGGTGTCGAGTCGCGTTCTGCCTTCACCGGGCGAGGTGCTCGTTCAGGCCGGCTATCTCATCCGCAATGGCTATGCCGACAACCCTCTGATCGTTCATATCGGCTGGAGTTTGTTTCGGGCCACCAGCGGCTTCCTGCTCGGCGTCGCGCTCGCCATCCCGGTGGGCCTGCTCATGAGCTACAACAGAACGATCGGAGCAATCGTCCAACCGATCTTCGGGTTCTTTCGTCCGATCCCGCCGATCGCGTTCATCCCCCTGATGATCGTGTGGTTCGGGATCGGCGAAACCAGCAAGATCCTCCTGATCTTCGCGGCGTCGTTCAACTACACCGTCCTGAACAGTGCCGCCGGAATGCGCTCCGTTCCGGAACAGCTTATTCGCGCCGGGACCAATCTCGGCCTGACGCGCTGGCAGCTCTTCACCAGCGTCATGTTCCCCGCCGCGCTTCCGGCGATCCTTACCGGCGTCAAGATGTCCGCCGCGGTGAGCTGGGCCGTGCTGGTCGCGGCCGAGCTGATCGCCGCCCAGGCGGGCCTCGGCTTCATCATCACCGATGCCGGTACATTTTTCCGCATCCCGGATGTGTTCATCGGAATTCTCATCATCGGCGTGATCGGCCTGGGCATCGAATTCCTGATATCGGCATTCGAGCGCAGATTGCTTCACTGGCAGGGCAAGGTCTGAACCGATGGGCACAATCGTGCTGGATGCCGTCACCAAGGTCTATCCGACGGCGGAGAGCGGCGCGGCCGGAATCGTCGCCGTCGATCATGTGGCCATGACGATCAGGGACCACGAGATCGTCTGCCTCGTCGGTCCGAGCGGATGCGGCAAGAGCACCGTCCTGAACATGATCGCCGGCTTCGAGTCCCCGACCGAGGGCCGCATCACCGTCAGCGACAAGGAGATCCGTGGCGCCGGTCCCGATCGCATGGTGGTGTTTCAAAGTCCTGCCCTGTTCGGCTGGATGACCGTCCGTCAGAACATCACGTTCGGTCCCCGCAAACGGGGCGTGCCCAAGTCCCAATACGAGAACGATGCCACCCGCTTCATCAATGCCGTCGGGCTGGACGACTTCGCGTCACATTATCCCTACCAGTTGTCGGGCGGAATGCGGCAGCGCGTGCAGATCGCGCGTGCGCTGATGAACCGGCCGGAAATTCTGCTGATGGACGAGCCGTTCGGAGCGCTCGACTTTCAAACCAGGCTTCTGATGCAGGAGCTCCTGCTCAAGGTGTGGTCGGAGTTCAAACCGACGATCCTGTTCATCACTCACGACGTGGACGAGGCAATCTTCCTCGGAGACAGGGTCTATGTGATGTCGCGCCGGCCGGGGCGCCTCAAGGAACAGTTCGACGTGCCGTTCGCGAAGCCGCGCAACATGGAGATTCTGACCGATCCGCAGTTCGTGACGCTGAAGGACAGAATCCTGCACTCGATCCGGGAGGAGCTGGCCGGGTAACCCGGCCGCGCCGCCATCTTGCGTGAAGCGGCTCAGGACTTCGCAAGCCGGGCCGCACCGATCCGGCCGATCTCCTCGTCCTGATCCGGCGTGCCGCCGCTGCCGCCGAGCGCACCCAGCACGGTGCCGTCGTCGCTGCGCAGGACGATCCCGCCCCAGATCGGAGTAAACCGCGCATCGCCGAACCATGCGATATCGCGAATGTTCTCGCCGAGCGCGTGGTCGAACAGCCGCGCCTTCAGCGCCTTGGTATCCTGGGTCCATTTTGCCGACGTATAGGCTTTGTTGACGGCCATCCGCGCCGTCAACGGGCTGGCGCCGTCCATGCGGCCAAAACACAGAAGCTCGCCGCCGCTATCGACGACCGCGGCGGTAAACCGAATGCCGCGCTCGCTCGCTGCGTCGAGCATGGCCTCCACCATGATTCTGGCCGTCTCCAAGGTCAACTTCGTCATCGGATACTCCCAAAGCCGATGGTCGAACCCGCGACCATCCGGACAACATCAGCCCATCGACGCCCGCAGATGCGCAAGGGTTCGTTCCCGCGCCAGCCGCGCCGACGGCTCGTGATAAGACGGATAGCCCTGCCGGTTGAAGCCATGGCCCGCGTCCTTGTAAATCTGCACGGTCATGCGGTCGGATCGGGCGGCGCGCTCGGCAACCGGCGTCACCGTGGCGAGCGGAATATGCGCATCGTTCTCCGCGTAATGAAACAGCATGGGGCACCGCAGGTGGCCCGCCCGGTCGAGATGCTCGTCGATCCGGATGCCGTAATAGCTCACCGCGGCGTCGATGGCGTGCTTGGCCGACGCCAGATAGGCGACCGTCCCTCCGATGCAAAAACCGACAATTCCGACCTTGCCGTTGCAGTCCGGCCGCGCCCGCAGCGCCGCGACGATATCGCCGACATCGGTCGAGAACTGCTCGACGTCCAGAGCCGCCCAGAGCTGTCGTGCTTTTTGCAGACCGGCTTCGTCATAGGACAGATACGTTCCCGGCTCCTGACGCCAGTATAAATCCGGCGCGAGCACCAGAAAGCCATCGGCGGCATATGCGTCGGCGACGGCGCGGATATGGCTGTTGACGTTGAAGACTTCCGGGACGAGCACGAGCGCGGCAGCCGGCGCCCGCGCCGGCCGTGCCAGGTAAGCGGCTATCCGTCCTCCGTCGGCGGTCGGAACTTCAATCCATTCGGCCATCGTTTCTTCCTCATCATTCTCGGCGGCCAGGTCTTGCCGATCACCACCGTCACTCCGGACGGCGACCCGTCAGCCTTTCAACGAGACCCGCTGCAACGTGGTCTCCCCATGCGGCGATGCTGGCCGTCGGAGGTGCGCCGATGCTGCGCGGCATGGCGGCCGCATCCGCGACAAACAGCCCCGCATGGCCGAACACTTCGCCCCGCCCGTCCACCACCGCCTCGTCGGGGCTTCGGCCGGCGCAGGCTCCTCCCAGCGGATGCACGGTGGCCGGCCGCGCGAAGGCGTAGACCTTACGTCCCGAGCGCTCGGAGAGCGTCCTGAAAGCCTGGCTGATGCGCGCATAGACCGGGCTGTTGTCCGGCTCGAAATCGATATCGAGGCTTTTCTTGTGAAGGCGGATGACGCCGTCCATCGCATCCTCGCCCATACCCGCGATCACCACGCTTCGCTTCAAACGCCGGCGAACCACGCCGGGAAACGGATAGCGATCGACGCTGGGCAAGCTGTTGTTGGACAGAGCCTGACGCGGCTCCTCGCCCTCGCGCAGCTTGATGCTGCCCTGGCTGGGCAGGCCGACCGACAGATCCTTTTCGTTCAGGTCCCACAAGCCGCGCACGTCGCCGTTGCCGCTGAAGCGCCGCCCCAGCGCCGGCATCCCCGCGAGCGTGCGGGTACGGTCCCGGCTGTGCAGCAGAAGCTTCACCGTGTTCATCGTCCCCGCGGCGAGAACGACATTGTCCGCATACAACGACGCAGGGCGGCCATCGCGATGATCGATATAGTCCAGCCGGTAACGGCCGCCCTTCGCATCGTCCTCGGCAATCGCGACGACTTCGCACAGATCGCGCACCTCGAGGCCGGCTCTCATCGCCGATGCCAGATACGCCACGTCCAGCGTGGTTTTCGCGCCCGATGGCGCGCCGAGAAAACCGTAGTCGCCGGACGCATAGTCCACCTCGAACCGTTCGATCCCGTAGCGATCGACGACCTTCTTCGGCTGCCCGGGCACCTCCGGCAACAGAAACCCCACCCGGACCTCGACTCGCGGCTTGGCGATCTCGACGATGGACGACCCGGCAAAACGCCTGGACACATGACAGGGCGGCAGCCGCTCCGGCGTCATGAGCGCAGATCCCATCCGCTCCAGGAAGGCCGCGTAGCGCGGCTTCATGATGTCCTCGGACAGACCCGGCGCGACATCGTCCCAATAGGCCAGGTTCGGCGGACGGGCATGGACGGCGGAATAGACATGGCTGCCGCCGCCGACCGAGGACGAGCACACCACCTCCATGTTCTTGGCGTAAAACAGCTCGAACAGGCCACGCCGATTGAAAGTGAGCCGGCCGCCGGGCAGATAGGGCACGTTCAGGGTCCGCAGGAAACCCGTATACAACCCCCACCCGCGCGGAAAGGGCTCGCGCTCCGCAATGCCCATCGAGCGCGTCGGCACGGTATCGCGCCAGGGCCCACGTTCCAGAAGCACCACTTCGATCCCGGCTTCGGCAATCCGCGCGGCCGCCGTGGAGCCACCAAATCCGCTGCCGACGACCACCACCTTGCGCTTGTCCCCGCGACTCATCGCGCGGTCTCGCATCGGCTGCGGAGCGCAGGATTTGCGCGGACGGGAGGCTTCAACTTCAATGTCACGTCGTCTCCCTTCCCTCGGCGAGACTTATGCGGCGGGTGTCAGTCCAAATTCCTCGATCCATCGCGTCGTGATCGTCCCCCTCCCAAATGCCGGGTGAGCAACCGCCGCCTGATGGAACGGAATGGTGGTCTTGATGCCGCCGACCTCGAATTCATCCAGGCAACGCCGCAGCCTGTCGATGGCATCGGCGCGGGTGTCGCCCCTGACGATCAGCTTTGCCAACAGCGAATCGTAAAACGGAACGACAATGTCGCCCGCGCGACAATGGGTGTCGACCCGGATGTTCTCGCCCTGTGGCGGCTTCCATGTGGTGATCCGGCCGGGAGACGGCAGAAAGCCCTTGTCTGGGTCTTCGGCATTGATCCTGCATTCGATCACGTGCCCCCGGCGCGCAATGTCCTCCTGTTCGAGGTCGAGCCGCCCGGACGCCGCGACAAGGATTTGCTGCTGAACGAGATCGATCCCCGTCAGCATTTCGGTCACCGGATGCTCGACCTGAATACGCGTGTTCATCTCGAGGAAGAAGAACTCCTCGGTTTCAGCATCGAACAGGAACTCCACCGTTCCGGCGCCGCGGTAGCTGACCCTGCGGGCGAGATCCAGAGCCGCGTCCAGCATGCGGCGACGGACCTCCGGCCAGAGGGCCGGCGACGGCGCCTCCTCGATCAGCTTCTGATGGCGCCTTTGCGTGGTGCAGTCGCGTTCGAACAGATGCAGCACCTTGCCCATGCCGTCGCCGAGCACCTGCACCTCGATATGGCGACCGCGCCTGACATAGCGCTCCGCATAAAGCGCCCCGTCGCCGAAGGCGGACTTCGCCTCGGTGGAGGCTTGCTGATAAGCGCTCTCGATCTCCCGTGCGCTTTCGACGATGCGCATCCCCCGACCGCCGCCACCGGCCCTGGCCTTCAGCAGCAACGGATAGCCGATGGTCTCGCCGATGCGTCGCGCATGGGCAACGTCGCTCAGCAGATCGCATCCGGGAACGACCGGCACACCCGCCTCGGCGGCAATGGTGCGGGCGTTGCTTTTGTCTCCCATGACCTCGATCGAATCCGGCGCCGGACCGATGAAGCGGATGCCGGCGCTTTCGCAGTCGCGCGCGAAAGCCGCGCGCTCCGACAGAAAGCCATAACCCGGATGGAGCGCATCGCAGTCACTCGCCCGGCAGGCATGAAGCAGGATATCGCCGCGGAGATAGCTGCCGGCCGCACTGTTGGGGCCGACGCACAGCGCGCGATCGGCCAACCGGGCCGCCATCGAATCCCTGTCCGCGGCAGAAACCCCGACGACAGTGCCGATCCCCATCTCCTTGCAGGCACGGACGATACGGACGGCAATTTCTCCCCGATTGGCGACGAACACGCGTCTGATCGGCACGGCCGTCATGCTAGCCGACGCGGACGGTTATCAGCGGCTGGTCGTACTCGACCAGCACTCCGTCCTCCGTATGGATTTCCGCGACGACGCCAGCCACATCGGCCTCGACCGTGTTGAACAGCTTCATGACCTCGACGATGCCAACGGTCTGCCCGGCGACGACACGATCGCCCACCTTGACGAACGGAGGCGCACCGGGCGACGGCGCCCGATAGAAGGTGCCGAGCGTCGGCGCTTTAATGTCCCTGACCGCGCCCCCTCCCTGCGGAGCTTTTGGGGAAGGCACGCCCTCGGATGCCGCGCGGCGCTCCCCGTCCGGATCGTCCCGGCGCATCCCGGCGGCATTCTCCGGCGAAGATCTGCGGTGCTCCGATTCCGCATCCGGGCGCGACGATTCGCTCGAGACGCGGATGTACAGATCGTTGAGCCGCACTTCGGCATCCTCGAAACCGGATTCGGACAGGGCTCGGATGATGTCGGGGATGTCCTTGCTGTAGACCACGCAGTCCTCGTATAAAAAAGATCAGGCAGGCTTGCCGCAACGCCTTGATGAGACAACCCTGCTCATTCACGAGATTCCCTTGGCGCGCAGGATCCGACTGAGCTTCTCCCGCGCCTGATCGAGAGTATCGTAGACGTAATTGTCCTTCTCGCGCGTGGCCTTGTAGCGCGATGCAACTTTCTGCGGATTCTCGAAAGTCTCCTCGATGGCCCGCCACATCGGCAGGCCGAGGATGCCCATGCGCTCGCCATTGTTCATGACATCGTCCAGCCAGCGGCCGATGTCGTGCGGCGCCGCCATCAGGTCTCTGATGTAGCGCTGGGTGATCGTCATGTGCATATGAAGCAGATGATTGGCGTAGTTCAGCATGGTCCAGCCCATGTCCTCAAGCTGGGCAACAGAGGGCATCGCGCGCTTCGGCTGATCTTTCG